>NZ_AXVB01000010.1:0-147328 GCF_000482345.1 Bacillus sp. UNC437CL72CviS29
AATTAAAAACGCAACCTTATAACAAATGTCATAAAGTTGCGTCAATCGCATGTGTAAATAAGTTATTGAAGCTTCTCTTCTACCTTATTACACATAATATACACTATGATTATCGGTTAACCGCCTGAAATCATAGTCTCATTCATCATACTATATTTATTCCCCCTAGTAAAAAAATGAATACATATTAGGGGTATTTAGTTTGCATTAAATTTAATATATGCGATATTCAATTGATTAAAAATCTAAAAATAATGATTGACTAATCGTAAGAAATATCAAAGACTGTCTTTTTCTCATAACGATGAGATTTTCGTCCGTTACGCTGTAGGAGGTTAAACAGACGAAGGAGAACCTTTGATAACTCTTGGGTGTTTTTGTGTAATGCTTGATAAAAAAGTAAAAAATAATCCTTAATTATGTACATCGCTTTATATTCACTTAGCTCTTTCTGTTTCTTACGTAACAGGAGTTCTCGCATTTTAAACATAGTAGAAGAACATAATAGAATACTAATGAGTTGCCCATAAAGGTGACATTCTAATCGCTCTTGTTTAATAGATTTACAACGATGAATTTGAAACCAAGATTTCCATATTTTAAATAACAGCTCAATTTGCCAACGTAGTGAATATAAATCATAGATTTTCTCTTTTGGTACCCATTCCGTAGGAATGTTTGTCATATATACCGTAATACCTTGTAAAAGCTTCGTACGCTCTGTATATGTAATTCCTTTTTTCTTTTCGCGAATAGCTCGGTCACGTAGGCGTTTCTGTTTTTGCTCCTCGGTACACCTATAAACTACAATACGAGTAGGCAGTTTGTCTTTACTCCCTACATATACATCATGTAATTCATACACTTGGCCAGGTTGTAATTGTTTCATGATGTCTTCCAAATGAATCTGTATATATACCGGTCTCAATTGAGCGGGTTTTGTTTTAAATACCACTGTTTCGAATTCTTTTCTATATATTTTAGTTGGTAACTTAAGACGTGATAAATAATATCCTTGCTTATCCTGAATAGACTTAAAGTCTTGTAAACGAAAATATCCTAAATCACGAATATATAGTTCATTCTTTTGTGCCATGTCTGTTCGAGTCGCACTATATGCCTGATCACTTCGTTTTCCTGGTTCAATTTCCACATCAGAAAATTTTCCACTCAACAAATCATACTCTAGTTGAATTTTCACACCAGCTTTATGACTACATCCTCCGGCACCAGGATAAGTAGTTGCAAATCGATCTGGAACTTGGAAGGTTGTAGAATCAAGAACGAGAATCCGCTCAAAATAAGCAGAAAGAGAATGAGAAATCTTAGATACTCCTCCAATTTTAGCTTGTAGAAGTGTAGTAAATACAGTTCGAAAGAAGGCTACAGAAGCCGAATTAAATCGTCGATTAAGTCCCTCCGGACTTAATAAAATTCCTGTTGAAGTTTCTAATTGACTACAAAGTTGAGTAAGAGAGGTAGTAGCGATTTGTTGATTTAACCATACACACAAAGATAAGAAATGGTGCCCGTGGCACTTACGTTTTCGTTTCATCCCGCCTGCTTCTATAGCTAGTTGATTAAGTGTAGCGGGAGACATATATCGATATAACTCTTCAGCAAATAAAGATAACTCTTGTTTTTGGTACATATTCATAAAAAGCACGTCACCCTTTCTCATTAACATAAGGGAATAGTAACGTGCTTTTAGCTTCAAAAATAGTCTAAATCCTTAAGTTGATGGATGTGTGGTGCTACCCCTAGTAATTCTAATTCTTTAATTGTTTCACACCAAACACTTATAAGGCTAACCGCTAAAATATCTTTTTTACATGACTTTTGAGAAGTATATTCTTGCACAAAAAAAGCATAAACCTGCATTTTATGCAAAGTTATGCTTCCTGTTATATTAAAAGGGAAGCTTGCTTTTTTCTTATTCCCCCTTTTCGAGGGGATGGGCAAAAACATCCATTTTGATTAAAATATTGTATTTATAAGAAAATGAAAAGTTAAAAAAACGTACTGGAATAAAGAGGAATTAACCGAAGAACAAGTACGAATAATGAACCTTTATAGAATAAGGATTGAAAATAATCATTCCTTTCTTAACATACAATCACAGTTGTTATTGAAATAAGATATTTTGGTTCATCTTTTTCAAATTGATATGACTTTTTATATACTGTGCAGCTTAATTTCAAATCAACACATGCAAGGATGAAAATAAAGAAAGCGAGTGTAGGGCATGTTTTACTTTGCATAACAGCTACTTATATGTTGAAAAATCAAAATAGATATACATATAAAAAACACGCCTTTCCTCCCTGTATTTCTACAAAAAAGAATAGCGTGTTTTTTTATTAATTCATGCGAGCTTTTCTACTTACTTGACAAACAAATCTCATCAATTTTCTATGAACTGATGGAAACAAAGTAAAAATAATATCCATTGTTCTTCGCATTGACATTGGACAAATAATCGGCTTATTTTTATGAATACCATTGATGGTAATTTTCGCAAGTTGCTGTGGAGACATCATTTTTTGTTTTTTCAATTGTTCTGTCATCACAGATTTATCAATATGAACTGCTTTTGCGGTATCAAAAATAGGAGTATCAACGAATGTCGGACATAATGCACTTACTTTAATCCCATATTCTTCTGCTTCATAATGTAAAGATGTCGTTAAACCTACAACCGCATGTTTCGTTGTAGAATAAGCTGAGGATATAGGAGAGGGACCAAGTCCTGCTGCTGATGCTGTATTCACAATATGGCCAAATCCTTCATCTTTCATAAGATTATACCCAACTTGAGTTCCGTAAATGACTCCCCACAAATTAATATTCATGATTTCTTTCCAGTCTTCAATCGACATATCATAAAATTCGCCATACATAGCAATACCAGCATTATTAAAGAGATAATCTAATCTACCAAACTCTTTATATATATCCGTAATTGTTCGCTCCACACTTTCAAAATGTGTAACATCTAAGTACACATACCTAGAATTGATTCCAGTTTCGTTTAGCTCAGTCTCTACAATTTTTCCTTCTACTTTATTAATATCTGCGATAATGACAAAGACATTACGGGATACTAATTCGCTACAAAGCGCCTGGCCTATCCCCGATGCACCACCCGTTACTATAGAAACTTTCCTACCTTCCCCCATCATAATTCCTCCTTCATGCACCCTACCTTATACAAAATTAATTGCTACTACCTAATGCCTGTTATATAAGAGTCGATCTATAGTCGACGCATATTCGGCTGCAACAATTCTAGCACCTGTGCTATTAAAGTGCACGCCATCCTTTCCTATGAGTCTACAGAAAGAATAGCGTATTTTTTGATTTTAGGGAGTATTTTTTTTTATTAGGTTGATAGCGATGTGGATTCTCCCCTAAACTAATGACCCTTTCTCCTTTTCCATAGTTTCGAATTAGGTCGGGATCTCTAAAAATCGCGTACGTTCCAAACAATCTCACCGCGCTCGTCCCACGTACTGTGATGTCGATTAAATCCTATTTTTTCCAGAACTCGAAGGGACGCAACATTCCAAGCGCCCACAGTCGACCAAAGTCTGTGACGCCTGGTAGCAATCGCAGCGTCCAGCACAACGGATGCTGCCTCGGTCGCATATCCTTTACCATGAACACTGCGGAACAACTCGTATGCGATCTCAGGCTCTTCAAGGGTGGAACGGCCGATAATCAAGCCACAGTACCCGATGAAATCGCCTTCGTCTCGCCTACGGATAGTGAGAAGAGAAATGCCATTTTCAGCCGCTTTCTTGCGCATCTCAATAAGATAGCTACGAACGGAGTCAAGGGTTGGCATGTCCACACCACGTTCGCCAATTAATTTTCTCAACCAGGCTGAATCTGATTCCTCCCACATACTCAGGTCAAGTCGTTCAGTTTTCAGATGGAACGCCATAGGTTTAAATAAAGCTGTCATAGTGGAAACCTCCTAATTATGTCACTGCACTCATAATAGCTTCGCAGCTCATCACCACATCAGGTTGGAAACCTGGTTGATTCGCGAATCTATTTTCCAAATCTCGAGAGAGTTTATAGCTACTGTATACAAAAAATTAGCTTTATTTTATGCATAAGCAATTTCCCTACAAAATAGACCTTTTTATCAAACTCTTTTACTAATTATCAATCTTTATTATAAATTATCAAACTTTATTTTAAATCTACATTGCCGTCAGATTAAGCTCATGCAACATCGATTATAGGAAAGGGTATTTCTTTTTTATAACGCCCCCTAACAAAAAAAATTATACAGTTCACCTCGGGAGGTCAATTCTCTCGTTTTGGGGTATTTGCTTTTCTTAGCTTGATGGTGATGGGGTACCGCCAGCATTTTGGAAAAAAACCACGCTAAGCGAAAAATTAAATAAGGCCATCCATTTGGACAGCCCGTTTACATAATTATCGTTATTGGAAGGAAATATCAATTACTAGGCATTAATATTCTTTAACTGAGTAACAGTTCCAAAACTGATTTTTATATAGAAAAAAGGGGTACAAATTCAATTGTAACCCTTTTTCCAAGTGTTTTTTGTTTTATATGATTCCTATAATGATTACAGGGCTGAAGTATGGTTCGAAATAGCGTTAATTATATCATTCCAATCGTCAAAGTGAATCTCGTGACCCGATCCTTCTAGGGTTAGTAAGAAAGCGTTTGGAATTTCATTAACAAGGGCAAGGCCATGCTCGTATGGAAGCACTGTATCTTCTGTACCATGGATAACCAAAGCAGGTATATTGATTCCTTTTAACTTTCCCTCATAAGAATCATCGCCTTTAAGAAGAGCGTGATTAAACATACTGAGTAGATTATTTGCTCGTTTTATTTCTTTTTCTACTTGCTTATAAGCTCTCTTTTCATCGAATTTATGCTTTGAACCACAGAGTAAAGCTGATCCTGTAACCAAGTAATTTGCAACAGATTCTTCATCCGACCAATTTAGTGTGGCTCCATTAGCGTGATAAGCGAGTATCGTCTCATCCATCGGAGGCAAATTCCGATTGTTGTCATCAGAACCAAAAATACTTGATGCAATCAAAGTTATACTTAGCACTCTCTGAGGATGCTTTAAGGCTACAATTTGAGCGATCATTCCACCCAATGACATTCCAACAATATGTGCCTCGTCAATATGATATGCATCAAGTATCCCAACGGCATCATCAGCCATATCTACCACAGTATAATGGGAACTCCCTGGCTCATAAGTAGTTGACCGTCCGACATCCCTATTATCATAACGAATAACATATCGGCCTGTATCAGCTAATTGTTGACAAAATTCTTCATCCCAATAAACCATTGAACACATGGCTCCCATAATCAGTAGGACTGCTGGATTTGCTGGATTGCCAAAGCTCTCTGTACATATATCAATTCCATTAACTTTATTAATCTTTTTATTCATGATTAACTCCTCATTTCATTCGTATTTAGTTAATAAAAAAAGACACGCTCAAATAAACCTGCACGTTTTGAAAAAAAAGCCAGGCATAATGAATTGTGTTTAAAATTAACGTAAACGAATGAACTTGATAATCATGTTAAACACTCTCCTATAAAAAATGGATAAGGGTTTTACCCTCCTTGTGATTATAACATACTTGAAGAAAAGACGATGTATATGATATTCAAACCTAGTTAACATAACGTCTCATTATCGGGATTCAATGTATTTAGAAGACTATTAAAAATCCTCCAGATTGTTTAACTGGAGGACTTTTGTGTTCACATAATTATTGTTAGTGGAAGTTAATTATATAATCTGAAGGACCTTTTTGACTGCATTTATTACATATTGTGGCTCATCCTTTTGGATATAGTGTCCACTGTTAGGTGCTATAACTAAGGAACTATTTGTTGATAAATTCAATAATTCCTCTTGCATATGCAACCATAAGTTTTGTGCATCAGTAGAATAAAAAGCTTTTTTTCCTGCAGAAAGAATAATAACGTTTGTATCTATAAGTGTTTTTCTGTGTAATCGTACTTCTTCCAGACTCTTCATAAACTGATCGTATGTACCTTCATAAATAAATTGTTTATTATAAGCTTCTTGGAAATCTGAAGGCATGATGGGAAGAAATCGTTCTCTGTAGTCCTCTGGGGTTGAATCTACAAGTATTAGCCCTGCTACCTCGCTTGGATATAAAGATGCGTATAATCGAACATTTACTCCACCAAAGGAATGTCCCACAAAAATATAAGGAGGCGTTAATTGTAATTTTTTTAGTAATGTTCTTAGCTCTTTTACCATTTCAGAACTAATTCTATTGTTGGGACTAGAATCACTCTTTCCTAAACCAGCTCTATCATAGACCAGAACTTTTGTAAGTTCCGCAATTTGTGATACTATTTCATTCCAAGTTTTAGAGTAATCACCATAACCCGCATCCATTACTACGGTTGGAGTTTCTTTATCACTTCCAAATATTTTTGTATATAATTGAAAACCACCTATATCAACAAACTCCTCACGTTCTAAAACCTTTTTCATTCAGATTTAACTCCTTCCATATTCCAAGGTACAACAAGTGAATTATTTAATAAATTGTATCATGGATGGAAAAGGAAAATCAGAAATCTATTTTGAATACCGTATACATGTAAGGTTAACATAGCGTCTCATTATCAGCAGTAACCAAATCCTAGAAAGCCATTCATACCAAGAGTTTGTCAGCCTTCCGTCCCTCCCGCTGTATGCAGAATTTCATACATCCCTTTCACAACAGCATTTAGCAGTTCAAACCGTTTTCGTAGCCTGCATGAAATCCTGCATATCCTTAGCGTATAAAATCCACGTTTTGTTGGCGAAACCTCAAAAAGAAGCGCGAAACGCACTTCTTTTCTTTGTAATCACTACACATCACATTGTCCACATGATTGCGGACAAGATTTCTTATTAAATAATTTATCTCCAATCCTTTTATCTATTCCATTCATTCTCCACTATCTTAAAATACAATCTTTGACATTCACTAAAATCCTTAATGTAAGCACCTAGAATTTCAATATATACATTAACAACTTCACTTAACTCAAAATGTTATTGTCTCTTTCATTCTTTCTTACACATTCAAACTCAACAAGTTGGTTATTTCTTCATGTCCAAGCCGTTTAGCCGTTTCAATAGGTGTTTCTTTTAATTCCTCATTATTTGGCATACTATATAATGTTGCTTTCGCATGCAAGTTAGGCTTATATTTTAGTAATACTCGAACAACTTCAATAAACCCTTGTTTACATGCAATATGTAATGGTGTAATGTGGCTTTGTCCTAAACTATTAATATTCGCTCCATTTTCTAATAACAACGCAACCATCTCTGGCTTATTACGATTACAAGCAAGGCTTAGTGCACTCCTTTTGTATTTATCAACTATCTCCAGGTCAAGTCCTTTATCAATTAAAACCTTTGCTCCTGCCACATTGTCCCCTTCAATTGCGTAGTGCAATGCTGAATATTTCCAACTTGTAACGGCATTTATATTGTTAACACGTTCTAGTATATATTCCATAATCTCTTTATTACCAGAACCGCTAATCAAATGAAGTGGCATTTCCTTTCTGACCATTACTTCATTTACATCTTCACCTTTATGAATAAAATATTTTACTGTTTCCATGTCACCTTTCATACATGCAAGTGCAAAAGGTGTTTGACCATGATATTTAACTTTTACATCTGCACCAGCTTCAACTAATAATTTCACAATTTCCATGTTACCATTTAAACAAGCAATGTGAAGTGGTGTCTTTTTATCAGGTCCTTTCTTATTTAAGATTGTTTGTTTACAATCCTTTAGTTTTTCTTTTACCGCGTTTATGTCATTCCTCATGCAAGCATAGTTTAATGTTTTCTTAAACTTCTCAGCCTTTATAGCCTGTTCTAGTTGGGATTTGCAAAAATCAGAGCTTGGCTCGATATTATAATGGATATATTCAAGCCACAGTAGGGCAGAACTACATTCTAAAATTGGATTTAAATCCTCAAAGTAATCAACTAAATAGGTACTATCTGTGTGAGCAGCTAAAACAAACGCCGTCCATGTTACTTCATCATTATCACGAACTTGTTGAATATAATCCATCACTTCATCAGATGGGAGATCATCTGGATCATGGCGTATTACACCATCAGCTTCATAATGATAATAGTGATACGTTGTGACAATACCATCATAAAATGCAAATAACATCGATTTCTCGGCTACATTTGGCATTTGCTTTAACATAATTTCAACAAGTTTTTCTATATATTTGTTTTTCAATTATTTCTCCTCCAAGAATATCAGCTGATTTATAACTTTTTCCTTGCTTGTATTTCCGAATATGAAATCAAACCGAGCAACTTCTAATTCCTTTGTTGTTTATGGTAAAGTTTATTCTCTAAATCACTTAGATTCCCAATCAAACTGCCATACATCTTGATGCGTATTCATTTTTCTCTATCGTTATTCTATGTCTCTAAAATTCAATCAACTAAATCACACTCTAATGTTATTCCATCATAAAATTTTTTTGTAAGTTGTTTTAGTTCTCTACTCCAAACATTTGGATACTACTTTAATTTAAACTATAACTTTACTTCTGTTGCTCCGCATACTTACAGGAAGATTATAACACAACCCTAAATATTAATTTCTAAATTTACTTACTTTTCAAAGTAAATCACCCCTTATAAAAGTACAACGTATGCACAAAACGAACAAACTGATACAAATAAAAAACAGAAATTGTAATTCTACAAAAAATAGAATTACAATTTCTGTTTATATCAAAATCTTTATTACAAAAGAAACTTTTAAAACAACTCCATACTCCCTATACAGCAATCAACTATATTCATTCCTGAATTCTCATTATGTGCTTAAATCTTTGCAAACACTAAACATTACATTACTAATATGATTGCAGACAAGCCCTCCAATAAAATACAACTTTAATCAGAAGAGGGCTTCATCCCCTACTAAGCTATAAAAAGTAGACTTACTTCTTACAATTTTTTAAGATTCATGTTGTGTAATAACCTCTTTATGTTCTTTTAGTAAATATCTATCCACCTCTTTTTTACCGTCATCACAAACAAATAAACAACACTTTCAAGACTTCTATTTCATTTCATGTTCTCTATTTTTTCGAGACCACATCACAACAGGAATAAGCAACAAGGCTAAAGCTCCTCCAGCTAATGATAATGCTGCATAACTTGAATTTGCTACCACCATGCCTGACATCGCTCCCCCAGAGGCACCTGCCAGCGCAATAAAAACATCTACTTTCCCTTGTGTCTTTGCACGCGTTAAAGGTTCTGTTGCATCAACAATTTGAGCAGTCCCACTTATTAATCCAAGGTTCCATCCTAATCCAAGTAAAGACAAAGCAATAATCAGGAGTATTAAAGAATCGCTCGGTGCAATGGCAGCTACCACACCCGCACTAAGTAGTATAACTCCGGCAGCAATACTCATTGCCATTCGACCAATCTTATCAACAAGGATTCCTGTAACAAGTGACGGAAGGTACATCGCTCCTACGTGAAATCCAATAACAAGACCCACTTCACTTAATCCATGCCCATGGTGCTCCATATGTACAGGAGTCATCGTCATAATGGCAACCATAACAATTTGAGTAAGTATCATAACGAGGGCCCCAACTGTAACACCCCTTTTATTTGCTATCGGTTTGTTAACTCTCGTATGCCCTTTATTTGTATGTTCCTGTTTATATGTTTCTATCATGTTCGCTATTATTAATGGATCTGGACGAAGCATAACGAAAAGTACGAGACCTGCTAATAAAAATGCAGCTGCTGATAATATGAACGGACCAGCAAGTTCAGGAATACCAAGAGAAAGAGCGAAACTCCCCATTGTGCCTACTAAATTTGGTCCCGCAACTGCACCAAATGTCGTCATAACCATTGTAATACTAATAGCCGTTGCCCTTTGCTTCGTATTGGCTAAATCCGTACCAGCATAACGAGCTTGTAAATTTGTTGCTGTACCTGCACCATATATGAGCAGAGAAGCAAGTAAGAGAATAATACTATTTGTTAAAGCGGCAATCACGACACCAATAGCCCCAAGCCCACCTATCATAAATCCTGTCGCAAGCCCGATCCGGCGCCCATAACGTTGAGATAGCCTTCCTACTATTAACGCTGCTCCTGCAGATCCCATTGTAAACATGGCTGCTGGCAATCCTGCGAATGCATCGGTTCCAAGCATTTGCTGCGCAAGAAGTGCACCTACAGTAATGCCAGCAGCTAATCCTGCGCCACCAAACATTTGTGAAATACTTACGATTACCAATGTTCTTTTATATAGCTTTTGTTGTTCTTCTACTGTATACATTTGATTCCTTATTGAATTCTCAGCTGTATCAAGCATCTTCTCACCCTCTTTATGAAAAATTCTCTCTTTTTTAAATGTACTATGATTAATGTTTCATATTCAATAACATTTCTATCTGTTCGCTTAGTTCTAAAAGGGAAAAAGGTGTCCCAACGCCTTGAGTGAGGGCTATTTTTTTGATGCACAAATATTTTTTATTTATAAAAGTTTAGCTTTTTATAGTTTTCATCCATACCTAAAAGCCCCCTATTTAATTAGAGGGCTATCAGTCTTTTAATCTTATAAAACACACTTTGTAAAAAAAATCGTGTAACTATGCTTCTGTTTTTATCTATTCTCTTATGCACATGTTAGCAATCATCCAACCGATTCGACTCTTTTCAGCTAGTTTTCCCTTGAAAAATAGGTTTCGCAATTAATGTAGCGATAGGACGTATTTTAAATACAACATACTGTGTAAATAATGCTATCAATACCCCATGTACAATTCCTGCAATTACATCAAGTGGATAATGTACTCCTACCCATACTCTCGAAAAAGCTACACCAAGCGCTAAGAAAAAACAAGTATATTTAAATCGATAAGCAGATAGCAATAGTGTAGCTGCAATTACAACAGCTGATGTTGCATGATCACTTGGAAAAGAAGAATTGGCAGCATGCTCTACGAGTTGTGTGATGTTATGTGAAACAAAAGGACGATCTCTATAAATAAATAACTCAATAAATCTATTTATGGAATACGCTAAAGTAAACGCAACAATCGATTGAAAAGCCATTATTCGAAAGTTAGGTTTATTCTTTATCCATAACAAGATGAGTAATAACACGAAAGCATATTGTACATATTCTGCAAATATAATCATTACATTATCTATTAATGGATATTCCTGTACTTTACTATTTATAAAGTTGAACCATTCGTAATCTAAATCTTTAAAATTCATTACATAATCTCCTTTAATACTTTAGTTCAGGCTACATTTTAACAAACTCTACCTTATTAAATGATTTCTCATAGGGTTCTAATAAATTCTTATTATATTCTTTATTGTTTTCCACCTACAAATCATAATCTATTCAATTTTAATAAGACTACTAACAATGTACTATCTTATTTTGTGACATTAACATTACATTTTTGTAAGGTTCTTTTTTTCATTTTAATAGTCTAACTTATGTAAAGTGTTTATAGGAAAAGATTTAATGTAAACAATTACGCTTAAATTCACATCAGTTTTAATAAGTTATCATTTAGTTTTTTCTACCAATAGTATCTGTTATAATTTTCTTTATTATCAAAAATCTTTATTTTACATCCTTTATAGTATGTGAAATTATCTTTGCTTTTAATAAATTCTTAATTTTATTGGGGATTGATACTTAAATGTATGGAGGTAGACATTTTGAGGAAATTTCTTTTCTTGTTAATACTTGTATTTTTAGTTGTCATAGTTTTAAAAGAGAGGAATGGTGATCCATTGATGAGTGTTAACAAAGATATCAATACTCATCAAGATTCTTATCAAGCGCAAGGATATGTTGTCTTTAAAGATAAAAAAGTTTATTTTATTGACGAAAAGGAGATAAAGGACTCAAATATTATAGGATATTTAGAGCAATCATCGAGGGAAGAACATCCTTCTGCTTCTATCCTAAGTTTTAATGATTCAGATGCTGTTAAGTTTTTAAAAACAGGAGATAAAATTCAAATATGGGTTAGTGAACTTTTGGAATCCTATCCAGGTCGTTATACTGTAACGAAATATGAAAAAATAGGGGGATAAAAACCAGGGGATTATTACCTTTTACAAAAATACACTATAATAGCTATTGTTGAAAATAAAGGGAATGAAAAAGTGAGTTTTCTTCATCCCTACTGATTATTAGCCCTCACCTATCAAGCTTTGACTACCCGCGAATAGCGGATAACTTACTTTCTATCTTTTTTGAAGCGAAAATATACAAAAATCAAACCCGCAAGAATAACTAGCACAATTAAAAGAATAAGTCCATAACGGTGGACATAATGCTCTACCAGACGCCATTTTTCTCCTAACTCAAATCCTAGCTTGATAAAGGTAAAACTCCATAATAATGCTCCCGAATACGCATAAAGGCAAAATGTCGAAAATCGATAACGAGAAATCCCAGCTAAATAAGCAGTAACATGGCGAACTCCAGGAATAAAATAACCTATAAATAATAAGGCAGGACCTATTTTTTGAAACAAAATCTGTGTCCGATTTATTTTATTTTCTGTAATATGTATTTTCGGACCAAATTTCTTTAAGAATGGAATCCCAAGTTTTATTCCTAACCAATAGCTAATAGTAATACCGATTGACGAACCGATACATGCACTTAATAATGCAAGCAGAAATTTCATTTCTCCTTTATGTACATAGTATCCTACAAATGTTAATATCGTTTCATCTGGTATTGGTAATCCGATAATTCCACCAACTAAAGCAATAATAATCCCGAAATATCCAAAATGCGAAATGAGATAATGTAATTGTTGTTCTATTTGTAATCACCATCCATACCAATTGCGAACTGGTGTCTCAATCATCGAGACACTTTTAACCAAAAAACATTATATACCTCCTAATATTATTCCAATAAACCCCATTAAAATTCTAATCGTATAACTTACTTCCGTAAAATAAAGTGAGGCTTCCATCAGTGGAAGTCTTCACTTCTTCACTAATGGTTAGCCAAACGAATCGAGCCTTTACGGGATAAAATGTGGTACTAGACTTTTTCTATATTTTCAAAATGAAATTGTATTGATTTTTCTTTTTTATCCAATATAGTTAATTTACATAGAAATTTTGTATTGTGCTAATGATAGCCTCAACTCCATTGTGTTTATCTCTAGAACTAGTAATATAACAGATAAATAAGCGAGTCACATAAGATTTTTGGTTTATAAGAAAGATCAAGGTTAACAATACAGATAAATTTATAATATTTAGCTACACAAAATACGTTTGGAGTGTGTACATATGGTATACAAAGATATTATTAAAAAGATTCATGATGCACCAACTGAATATGATTTTAGTACATTAACTGATTCCATTATTGAGGAAGAATCCATGCTTAACGGTGTACCCCAAGATTATATTTCCTTCTTACAGGAAGTGGGCTATGGATCTGTTTCTAATTCCTATTTTATGTTCTACGGAGGACTTATTGAAGCAGATGAAATATATGATGTAGATGACAATCCAGAACTGAAAAATGTTTTACTATTTGGTGATAACTTTGCCGGTGATGCTATAGGCTTTCATATAACCAATAACTGGGGAATTATTGAGGTTTGGCATGAAGACTTATCAATTGTACCAAGAGAGGAAAAGAACTTTACAGAATTGGTTCAAAACATATTTTCGAAAGAACTTTAAGCTAGTATTTACTTGATATAAAAACAGAAAAACATTCCACTAGTGCAGCTGCGGAATGTTTTTCTCTAATTAAACTTACTTTCTAACCTTTATTCATTAAAACCTTTCTTCTTTTACTAACCCATGAATCCCCTTCAAATTTGTAAAATGTAACCAATTCATTTCATATTCTTTAAAATATTTAAATACTAAAAGACTGTGCAGAAAAATTCTACACAATCTTTTGGGCGCTGATATATCCATTTCCATCCACAAACGAAAAAAGAATGCAATACCACTTTTCTATAATTGTTCAATCAAATATGCGTGCATAACTCCTTTCCAAGTAGCAAATGCTAACAAAATCAAAACAATCAGCTATAGCAAATTGGAGAATGATACATGAAAAGAAAAATATTATTCTTACTTACTTTCATATGTTTTGCAGTTCCACTTCAAACTAGCGCCTTCACTTTTGCAGAACTACCTGTTACATCAAAATCTAAGCAGTGGTATATTAAAGTTGATAAGGCTAAGAATCCTCAAGCACTTCAGTCAAAAGAAGATACGTTTCATACATACAGCTTACTTGTAAAGAATGTCGGAAAAGACGTATCTAATGTATCAGTTGAAATACGTCACAATAACCCAAAATCAAAAGCTGCTTTCAAGCCTTTCAACAAATCTGATATGAGCGTGTCATATAGCCAAACTAGTTTTACAAAAATGAAATTCCCATTATATGAAGACGCTAACTCATTTGACGTAGTGATTAGCTGGGAGGAAAATCAATTTAGTTATAACGGTCACCCAGAAAAAGCAGAAAAGCAATTTACACAAACATTTGTATTTCATGAAGAATAAGCTCTGCCGCTTAGCAGAGCTTACTTATTTTTTGTAAACGTAAATTAATCAAATTGACGAATACTCGGAACAAGTAGTGCGATTACCACTACGACAATTGCTGCGATAGCTAAAATCGTAATCGTCACCGTACCACCAATTATATTCGCCACCCAACCGACAACTACATACCCTAACGGTAATAATGCAAAAGACCCTAACATATCCAGACTTGCTACCCTTCCGAATGCTTCTTCTGGTACAAGTTCTTGCAAACTCGTTTCCCATATTAAACCGAAAATCATAATCCCAAACCCCTCTAATGCCATTAACCCTACTAATCCTGGCGCCCATGAAACGAAAGACATTAGTAAAAGTGACATCCCGCTAATGAGGACACCCCCATAGGCAAGCAATCCTCGTTTATGCCACCTCTGTCTCCCGCCAAAAATAAGAGCTGCCACAACAGCACCCGCTCCAGAACATGCCATTCCAATCCCATAGACAAATGGTTCAAACTGATGATGTACATTAAATAGCCAAGGGATTAATACAACGATAATTCCTGCGTGGCAAATATTAATAAATGAAAATGCTAAAATTGTAATCCAAAGCCATGGATGGCTTTTTAATACAACAATCCCTTCTGTAAAATCTTTTTTGAAATTCATTTTTTGATTTGTTTGTTCCTGTACTTTTTTAGCTGTTACATCTTTTAAAAACAATAAACAAATAAAAGACAACAAATAAGTCAATGCATCTAAACCAAACCCAATTCCCGCTGAGGCAACCGAAACAATAAGACCACCAAGCGCTGGACCTATTAAACGAACACCTTGATTACTCATTTGTGTTAATGCGTTAGCCGCATTCCGAATTTCCGGTACAAAGACCCTTGCTCTCACTGCTGCATATGCCGGTTGAAATAACCCATCCATTAGTCCATATGTTGCCACTAGAACATATAAAATCGTGATTGTTAAAGTATCTGTAAACATAAGCACCGCAAGGGTTATCATCAATATGCATCGAACAATATCGGTAAATAACATTAGCTTAACTCGATTTATACGATCAACGATTAACCCCGAAAACGGTAAGACAAGAATATTCGGTAGCATATACATAGCCATCGTCGTTCCCATAACAACTGTTGATCCAGTCAATGTATATACGACTACTGGAAGAATTACCATTGTAATAGAACTTCCTAGAACGGAAAGAAGTTGCCCGATCCATAAGAAAGTAAAATGGCGTGATTTTGTAACAGGCAACAATAAATTACTTACATAACTCCCCTTATTTTCTGTTTGCACCTCTCCTTGCATATGTATCCCCTTCCCTTAAACATCTTCCTTCTTTTTCCTTTTATTATACATTTAATTTTCCCTTTTTTCTAATAATTAAGTCTTTAGATATGTAAACTACTAATATTTCGATTTATACTAAATTCAATTCATAAAATATACTATACAGAACTACACTGTATAATTGATATAGGGGCAATAAAACAACTATATAGAACCACTATCACCCCTTGCCCCCCAATAGTTTCCAACATATTTCTAATCATCTACTTACACCGAACAATTCAATTATGCCAGTATACATAAACCATATAACCGAAAATAAATATACTTAATTTTCAAAATATTATTAAAGCACTTGATTTCCTAAAATATTTTAAT
Organism: Bacillus sp. UNC437CL72CviS29; assembly: GCF_000482345.1. Taxonomy (NCBI): domain Bacteria; kingdom Bacillati; phylum Bacillota; class Bacilli; order Caryophanales; family Bacillaceae; genus Bacillus; species Bacillus sp. UNC437CL72CviS29. The sequence continues at coordinate 16,334 of NZ_AXVB01000010.1, forward strand.
TATTATAAAACAAATGTTACCAAATAACTTCATAAACCAAACACTCTCGCCCAAAACGTGAGATAGAGGTTGCAGTGCTTATAAGTATTCTAGAGGAGACACAGAGATGTCAATGAGTTTAGAAGAAAGGAAGTATTGCCGAAATTGATAAATTTCTCTGCATTTATCAATTGGGGCTGTTTTCGAATAGAAACAGAACTGTCATATATACAGACGTGTATATATGAAGAGCTATCTACAAAAAAGAGATATCATGCTTTATATGATATTCTTTTTTGGCGGTTTTTTTATTAGCTCCTTTTTCTGTTTCCCTTTTCCTGTAACAGCACCATCCTCACTTATTTGAGATGGTGTTTTTTTGTTTTTCTTTCCGGTAACTACAGGAATATTTAGGGACTTATACATCTCTTTTATATGTTTTTACACCTTTCCTGATCAATTAATAAAAATGGATGAAAGAAGGAATCTGTAATGGAAACGATTGTTCAAAAATTCGGTGGTACTTCTGTTGGAAGTATTCAGCGCATTCAACATGTAGCAAATTTAATTATTGAAGAATATGAACGAGGACACGGTGTTGTTACAGTTGTCTCTGCAATGGGAAAAAGTACAGATGAACTCGTTGCACTTGCTACCGCTATTACCGAAAATCCGAGTAAACGTGAAATGGATATGCTTTTAACAACTGGTGAACAAGTTACCATTTCTTTATTAACAATTGCACTGCAAGCAAAAGGGTACGACGCTATTTCACTAACTGGTTGGCAAGCTGGTATTACTACAGAATCTGTGCATAGTAGCGCACGGATTACTGATATTAATACAGAACGTATTCAATCACATCTACAAGAAGGAACAATTGTAATTGTCGCTGGTTTTCAAGGACGAAGCGAAGAAAACGAAATTACAACACTTGGCCGCGGTGGTTCTGATACAACTGCTGTTGCATTAGCAGCTGCGCTGAAAGCGAAAAAATGCGATATTTACACAGACGTAACAGGTGTATACACGTCTGATCCACGAGTTGTAAAAGACGCATATAAATTAGATGAAATTTCTTATGATGAAATGTTAGAACTCGCAAATCTCGGAGCTGGTGTACTCCATCCACGTGCTGTTGAATTCGCAAAAAATCATAATGTAATTTTAGAAGTTCGTTCAAGTATGGAACAAGAAAACGGAACAATTGTAAGGGGAGAATGTAACATGGAACAACAATCGATCGTTAAGGGTATTGCATTTGAAGATAATATTACACGCGTAACAATTAAAGGATTAGAACAAGGATCGCTTTCAACTGTTTTCTCTACATTAGCTAAAGCCCATATTAATGTTGATATTATTATTCAAAGTATTACAAATGAAGGTACTGTTCATTTGTCTTTCTCAATTCACTCAAATGACTTACGAGAAACATTAGAAGTATTAGAACAAAATCAAGAAGCACTTCACTATGAGTCTGTAGAATATGAAAATCATCTAGCTAAAGTATCAATTGTTGGATCTGGTATGGTATCTAATCCAGGTGTTGCTGCTAGTATGTTCTCTACATTAAAGAATGAAAATATTCATATTAAAATGGTAAGTACATCTGAAATTAAAGTATCTGTTGTCATTGATCGCCTTAATTTAGTAGATAGTGTAGAAGCACTTCATCAATCATTTATGGCAAAAATTGAACCTATGGTACAAATGAATTAATTTGATTATCAAAATAACAACAAGGAATATTTCTTTGTTGTTATTTTTTCATCTAGCAAAATAATATTATGTTACACTATTACATGTGAAATATTTTCCAAATATCTTTCTAACAGATTCGAAAAACATGTAAAGGTGGATCCATAATGAGAACAGAAAAAATCCTTTTAGTTGATGATGAACAAGGCATATTAGATATGTTAGTACTTACACTAAAGAAAGAAAACTTCACGCATATAACAACAGCTATAAATGGAGCCGAAACGTTGAACCTCATTAAAGGCCGTCCATTTGATATCATCTTACTCGATGTGATGCTACCCGATATAGACGGATTTGAACTATGTAGACAAATCCGCAATTACACAAATACTCCTATTTTATTTGTAACAGCCCGCTCTAGCGATTTAGATAAATTAACAGGACTAGGAATTGGCGGGGATGATTACATAACGAAACCATTTAATCCTTTAGAAGTTGCTGCCCGAATCAATGTCCAATTACGTAGACAAAATATGATACAAGAACATCGCCATGAAGAAAATTTGAAGCTACATTTTGAATCCTTTTCTCTATATCCAAGCGAGGGACTGATAACAGTAAACGGTGAACCTGTCCATTGCACTGCTAAAGAACTAGAATTACTTACATTCTTATGCACACATCCAAATCGAATTTTTACTGCTGAACAATTGTACGAACAAGTATGGGGACTGACTTCCATAGGTGATGATAAAACAGTAGTAATGCATATTTCCAAATTACGTAAAAAAATAGAAGCAGATCCTAAATCCCCTATATACATTGTAAATTTGAGAGGAATTGGCTATAAATTTATCCCGCATACTAAGGAGCAACAAAAATGAAAATTGGTTTCAGGCTAGGCTTTCATTTTATTCGTAGTTTATGTATCGGTACTTTTTTTATGGGTATTTTTATGGCTATTTTTATGGAAGGCATACTACCTCTTATCGGAATAAACAAAGATAACAAAGACACAGAAGCTCTTATTGTTTTTTGCCTCTTTGTATGTACTCTTATTTTGGGCGCTATTTTGTATGGATGGCATATCGGCAAACCTTTATTTCGAATGATTTCTTGGATTAACCAACTAGCAGAAGGTTCTTACGTGATACCAGAAAGTACAAAACAAATGTACAAGAAAAAAACAGGGAAGTTAAAAGGACCTTATCGCTTATATAAAGACGTCTTTCTAAATATAGAACATTTAACAAATAGATTACGAGAAATAGAGAATGAACGGGAACAGCTTGAGAAAATGAAACGGGAATGGATGGCAGGAATCTCTCATGATCTCAAAACGCCACTTACCTATATTACAGGATACAGCGCACTTATGCTATCGCCAGATCATACTTGGAGCCAAGAAGAAAAAGAGAAGTTCTTGCAAGAAATTCAGCAAAAAGGAAATCATATGAAAGAATTAATTGAAGACTTAAATCTCTCTTTCCGTCTTCAAGATTCACAGATTCCTTTAAAAAAAGAGGAAGTAAATATTGTTGAATTTACCAGAAGATTAATAGCTGACATAACAAATGACCCACGCTCTCAGCACTATCATTTTAGTTTTCAAGCAGATGAAACAAACATAATAATTCCGATTGATACAAAATTATTCCACCGTTCTTTACAAAACTTGTTTATGAACGCCATTTTACACAATCCTGCGGAAACAAAAATCCATACCTCTATTCTATTACAAGAAGATATACATATTACAATAGAAGATACAGGTGCCGGTATGGATGAACTAACCGTTCAAAACTTATTTAAACAATATTATCGTGGAACAACCACAAATGTTTCAAGCGAGGGCACAGGTCTCGGAATGACAATTGCTCATAAAATTATAACAGCACATAGTGGAACGATTCATGTAACGAGTGAAATCGGTAAAGGCTCAAAAATTCATATTATACTCTCAAACCGATAGTCTTATTGTAAGGGCATTATTAAAGTGAAATGTTTTCAATCCTATATAAACATAACAAAAAACAATTTCCCCTTTTATACAGGAGAAATTGTTTTTTTACACTTTGCAGATTAACCTATTCTCAACTTCCGAAAAAGACGCCTATTAGAGAATAAATAATAATGGTTGAAAATAAAATCGTCATATGGAACAACGAAAAAATAAACAATGATTTTGCCCACTTCTCTGAATCCATTTTTTTATAGCCGTAAATACTTAATGCAAGCCATACAATACTTAAAAGAAGTGACACTAACATTAGACCAATGCTTAACGAACCTAAAAGAACACTGATAATAATTAAAATCATTAAATACACATTCGTTTGTATATATGTTCTTTTAATCCCTTTTACTACTGGAAGCATTGGAACATTTGCAGCTTTATACTCCTCATGTTTACGAATTGCTATCGCATAAAAATGAGGCATTTGCCAAATAATCATAATGATAAAAAGACCAATAATAGCTGGATGTGTGATATCCGGATACATAGCGGCCCAGCCGATGAGTGGCGGCATTGCTCCCGAAACACTTCCGATTTCCGTGTTATAAATTGTTCTTCTTTTGCTCCACATTGTATACGGTACGACGTACAAAAACAACCCTAAAAATCCTAATAACGCTGCTAAATATGTAGTTAGCGCAAGAAATACTAAACCAGAAATCGTCATTAATATCCCAAGCCATAACACAGCTTTAGGACTAATTTCTCCCGTTACAGTCGGTCTACTTTTAGTTCGCTCCATAATCGAATCGATATCACGATCATACAAATTGTTAAAAGCTCCTGCTGCTCCTATTATTAAAATCGAGCCAATCATAGCAAATATAATTTCCGGAATTTTTTCAAGCGGGCTCATTTTATATTTATATAAAGCCAACGTTAACCCAGCAAACATCGGGACCAAATTTGATTTAATAATCCCGGTTTTAACCGTTTGGGCTAAAATATCCGATAACTGTCGTTTCGAATTTGTTAATTCTTTTTTCCTTCCCATGACACCCTGTACTCCTTTTCATTAGACGTTTCTACAATGTATATAGTATTAATATACTCCCCGGTATATTAATACTATATGATATACATGTCAAGAAAAAGAGAATATACCGCACACTGGTGACGGTTAATCTATGAGAATGCGAAAACCCTGAAATAAACACAACTAAAAAGAGATTTATACAGTAAAAACATATTCTAAAGCAGAGTGAAAGACCTCATTCAGAATATATTTTTTATAATCAAACTTTTTAAAAGCTGTTTCATACTCTCGCTACTTATCACGCTTTAACTCAATCGTTCCTGTCATAGACTGCACTATTAACTTTGTATCATTCTCTTTTCCAGTTCCTATACGACCTTTTACTTTATGATTGTCTCCTTTTTCAGCAGTTGAGAGTGAAAATTCATTTTTTATTTGACCCGCACGCGTCGACAGGTCAATCTCTAGATTTTCCGGCTCTTTCTTAAAGTCAATATTTATATTAGATGATTCGGTTTTTATTTTACTTTCATTTTTTAAATTTGAAGCACCGGATACATTCACCACTCCCGTATCGTTTTGAATATCAAACTTTCTCCTTCTACTCCCCTTAACGTAATCCCCCCTGATTTAGAAACGCCTTTTATATTGCCACCTTTATAATTTTTTATTGTTATATCACTTGAATCACTATACAAATCCAATTGTTTCGATGCTATATTCTCTCCTACTACTTCTCCTGATTCTGTTTTAACATTTATTTTTTTATATGTTTTTTCAGGAAGATATACATGTACAGTAGCTGTTTTCAAGTTCAAAATAGCCGATGAATTCTCTGTGATAATCTCTAATCTCTCTCCTTCTTCTTTTACCTTTGTATCTTTCACCTCTCCTATATTAACTTTAATATTTTTGTCTGTTGTAGAATGAAGTTTAATATTTTCTCCTACTGTTTTTATATAAATTTCATTCATATTTTTCGCAGTAAATTTTTTGGATACAGACGCTTCATTCGCTTTTGTATCACAGGCTACTAAACATAGAATCATTACACTTATAAAGGAAAACATATAGATTTTCCCTTTGATCATCCTCATTCCCTCACTCCCCTTGCATACTTATTTGAATATTAACCGTAACCTTCCCACTTGCTGTAACTGTCCGGTCAGTGCGATACATAGTAATAAAACAGATAACGTACTATACAAAAACACATATGATGTTGATATTCCTAAGAAATCTACATAGGGGAGATGATTTACTGGTCCTACATACCATAAAATTACATACAATACTTCAAACAGTTTACGTGTCCTAGCCCATATCCCAAGTGCCAATGCTACTGTTGGAATGAATACTATACCGATAAGCCAAGAAAGCAAAAATGAAATATCTTCAATTAATATTAACTGAATGATAATACCACTAGAGATGATAAACCCTACTATAACCCCTGAAATCCACGTCGCAAAAAACTTATACAAAGGAGAACAACTTGAATAAATAATTTGATTTGTCCTATAAAACCATTCTCTAGTTGCCATTTGTGACCAAATTGCAATTGGCCAAATTATAATAATAGGTAGCCATCCTTTTGATATATCTACCGGACATATCAATCCAAACGCTATAAGCCCAATCGCAATTACATACCACCAAATCGAAAAGCCTTTTAACATAATCGATAGCTCCGCTTTAATTAAACGAAACATACTAATGTTCTTTGTTTTCATTATAGAAGTGAATGTAAAAGAATTATGATTTTGTTCATTCATAGCGATCGTTTCCTTATTCTCCTCAAACTCGCTTACCTTTCCCTTCACTTCAGTAAATGTACAGAATCTATTAAACACAAAGGACGTTAGCCAAATTAATAACATCGCTATTCCAATCCAAACTAAACTTGTTACAAGTATTTCTACATCCCAAGTCAATCCATCCCAGTGAAATATTTTAATCTTTCCCTCTACTGGGTTATACCCAAATCCTCCACCATTTGTTCCTCTTAAAAATTCATATTCTCTCATTGCATCATGTATCATATCAGAACGAATGATTCCTAAACCAAATACATCTAAATAACGATTCGGCATTTCAAACGACATAATCGCTAATAACACCCACAAGAAAAAGAACACAATATTACCTACTACGCCTTTTAAACCAGGAAACACATCAAAAAAGGTTGTGAATGCCGCTAGAAGCAATAACGAAGGAAATACAATATAAAAGAGTGGATATAAATAACCACCTAATTGAAACAAAAGATCTTCCCCACGTATAAATTGCATTACCATAAAAGCAATGATAAATACCATCTCAATGGCCACTAAAACAATAAAATTAGAAATCGTTTTTCTAAAAATATATTGGAATTTGCTTATAGGTGAAGCTGCAATCAATTGCCCTACTCCTAACTGTTGATCGTCTGAAATTTGGCTTCTTAACATATAAAAACCAAGCAGCCAAATAAATAAAGTAGAAGTCATTGCTCCCATACCGCCAAGCCAATTTGAATTATATATCCCCCTCACTCCACCAAGATAAAATATTTCATAGCCTGCTGAAGCTGCCGGCACACAAGTATACCCAAAAAAAATCGTTAATCCAATTACAATTAAAAATGGATAACTTCTCATTTGTCTAATTAAATTGTTTTTAATGAAATAAAATAGATTATATACATTGTTCAATTTTATGCCCTCCTTTCGAAGAAACATAATATAAGTAAGCATCTTCAAGAGAGGATGCGATTATATGTGCTTTAGCACTAGGGGCATTGCTGGAAACGATGCGCGCATGAATTCCATCACTCCGGTGAATTGCGCTGCTTACTATATATTTCTTTTGAACATTATGTAACTCGGAAGCTGGTATAACCCATTCCCATACTTTCCCCTCCACATGCTTTAATAGCTGTTCAGGACGCATATGGGCTAATATATTCCCTTTTGATAATAAAGCTATATCACTCGCAATCGATTCAATATCCGTTACAATATGCGTCGATAAAATAACGATTCTATCCGTAGAAAGAGTAGATAATAAATTTCTAAACCGAATTCGTTCTTCAGGATCCAATCCAACTGTCGGCTCATCTACAATCAATAATTTCGGATCATTTAATAACGCCTGTGCAATTCCAACCCTTTGCCGCATTCCACCTGAATAGCCGCCTAATAGTCGTTTCCGGTCATTCATTAAGTTCAGCGCTTCAAGCAGTTCATTGATACGCTTTTTTGAAGAGCTCATTGATAAACCTTTCATCGCTGCTATATACTCTAAAAACTCGATTGCGTTCATATTTGGATATACACCAAATTCTTGTGGTAAATATCCGAGTTGTGAACGTAACAATTTCGGTTTCTTTTGAATATTTTCCCCATCCCATATCACACTGCCATTCGTCGGTTGTTCAATTGTTGCTAAAATCCGCATAAGTGTAGACTTCCCCGCACCGTTTGGTCCTAAAAGTCCTAATACCCCAGGCTTTAAATGTAAACTACAATCATTCAACGCTACTTCCCCACCGTATTTCTTTGTTACGTGATCAATTATTAACTCCATCACATTCCCTCCTCATCTTATAAAGTGAAACTTTAATAAGTGATTTTTTCTTCATCCCTCACTTATTATCAACTCCCACCAATCGGGCTTTTACAGGTAGTAGATCTCCTCCTTGCGATAGGAGTATTACTGCCCGCGAATAGCAAAATAAATCAAGTGCAATTTTTCATCACTTGCGTTTTCTTTTTTATTGTAGGTAGTGAATGTAAAATCTAAGTAAAATCCAGAGAAAATTAGTTTAAAATATAAACTAGTAAATATAATTTCTAAAGCTCAATTTATACATGCTCATAAAAAAAGATTCCGAAACAGATTATATGTAAATCCGTTTCAGAATCTTTTCTGAAAAGAGGCGGTGAAATCGAATTTTGCTAGCCTCATCTTCTATCCTTTAGTAAAAAACATAATTTCTTCTCTTTTATCTTTTCTCAAACACAATCAAACATGTACTATTTGGCAATGCTGTTTGTTCACCGTGTTCATCATACAATGTAACTTTTTGCGATAGGTGTTCTATATAACCTTCTAAAAGATACTGCTTGGCCTCAATTACTTTTACATTCTCTGAACCTACAACGCTCTCTACAAAATCAATATATTCTTGAAGTGTAAATACACCAAATTGTTCTTGTACCTCATGTGGATATGCTTCTTCTCCCCACGTATACGTATATAAAAATTCCATTGCATCATTAACTGGCATCCTTACTCGATCCACACCTAATATATTGGCCTTAATTTCTCGTCCTTTAAAATCACGTTGATAGTTTTTTAAAAAAGGCATAGCCGTTTCATCATGAAATTGCAATTCACACCATTCTTCACTTTCTGTTTTTACTCCATCACGAATAATCCAACGTCCACCAGGGGTCAATATTTGAAATACACTCTTCACTAAACGTTCCATTGTTGCAACATTAAACTTCTTACCTTCTGTTTCTCCATAAGAAAAGATCTCGTGATTCACTGAGCCACAATGAACTGTAGAAATGCTTTCTGGATGAAATGTATCAGTAAGGTGTAAAGCATCGCCTAGTGTAACTTCCCAGTCGTAGCCTTTTTCGTATTTATCATTTGTTAACTTTTCAATTACATTTCGTGACAAATCTACACCAATAACCGATTTATTCGGATAAACTTCTTTAAATTTATTCATCATTGCGCCCCCACCGGGACCAATTTCTACTATTATATCTCCTACTACATATGGAAGAACCGTGACTTTATCATCTACACTCCCATTCATATGTGAAAGATATTCGTCCTCATTTTCCAACCGATCAAACGCATCACGGCGTAAACCAAATATTTCACATAACATCATAACAGCTTGCTCATAATGAACATTATTTTCTTTTTTACAAGCTAAACAAAATTCGATGAGCGTTTTTCCAACTTCACTTGTTCCAAAACCAATTGTCAATACATTTTCTATTTCCTTTAATTCAGGATACATTTCGGATTGAGGAATTTGACCCATATCTAGCAATTCTACTACGGATACGCTTCGCAATACTTTTTCGATTGCTCGTTTCGTATAAATATTTAAGTATTTTTCTCCCTCTCTCTCGTAATACAATGCATCCATAAGTGGCTGAAAACTGATATGATCTACATTGTTTTGAATGATATTTTGATAGGCTAATACAAATACTTTTACGAATTCTTCAAAGCTAAAATGAGTTAATGCTGCTTCTACATACCAAAGGTCATAATCAAATAGTACTGTGAACATTTCTTCTAACCTATCATTCATAATTGACTCATACTCTTGGATAAAATATGTATCATTAGGTGAAGCATTTGTACGTAACCGCCGAATTCGATCTTTTACACTATATTCAATCAGTTCTCCGCAAAGTATTTGTTCAATACGTTCATATACCTCTCCTTGTACTCTTTTCCATAACTTATCAGATACCCCAGTGATAATACACTCATTTAAAACGCGAAGCACTTCACGCAGTTCATCTTTTGGAATCGCTCCTTGCTGCCATAACCTTACCAATTCTTCGTGAGAAGTCATGGATACTTCACCTCGTAAAACTTGCCCTATTAATCCATGTGTACGAATAAGTGCACATGTTACATCATCATATGGAAAATATCGTCTATAAATATCCGCTGAATCTTCGTTATGTACTAAAAATGATACCCCTAACTCCTTCCACTTCTTGCGCTGCGTTACAGAACCACACTTCGATACTTCACTCCAGCACAATACAGTTTCTACACGCGCACGAATACCATATGAAACATTCATTTTTTCTAAATGCCTTAGCGTCCGTTCCACATACTCTAATACACTCCGGTAATTTCTTTCTATACTTACCGCCCCAAATTCTTCTAATAAAAACCCTAACCATATATTTGCTTCTCTCGTATATATGTTTCCATTTCGTGCTTCTTCTATTGCATATAAACTATGTAACATACTTTTCTCTCCTTTTACATTCTGTCAGAAACATCTACAAAACAAATACATATGTATCCTAATAGAATAATTAGCACATACATGTTATTTCAAATTCCAGTCTATCATACAATTAGCTGTTATTTTTTGATTATATACAGTATTCCAATTTACGAAACATAAAAAAACATCCAAAGTAAAACTCTGGGACCTAAGAGAAGATATAAGCTACATTGATTCGGTAGATATTAGGATATTAGATTTTGTGTGAATGAATCCCAAACCTTTTCAACTAATGGGTCTTTTCTTGAATAAGCAACGAACATGATTTATTCCCCCTAAGTCTATTAAAAACGAATAAATTCTTACTCTTCATGTAGAAAGAAGGCATTATTTTTCGTAAAAGATTTGTCTTTTTTCTCAATGCACTACACTACATTAAAAAAAGACGGGTCATTCTATTCAACAATCGGGCCGTATAGCGAAAGAAGGATTTTAAAATTCACATATAGAATTATTTGTTGTGAAGAAAAGGGGGGAAAGGAATTGAACCATGATTTTTATCGCACATTATTTCCTATATTAGCTACTCATACACATCTAGCTAGTTGTTCCCAAGGAGCATTGGCAAAGCCTGTTTCAAGAGCTATTGAGGAATATCAGAATAGCCTACTACTGTCAGGTAGTAATTGGAATGAAGCGATAAGTAAAGTGGCGGAGACTAGGGTGAAATTTGCTGAACTTATTGGAGCTGAAACAGATGAGGTTGCTGTATTATGTTCTGTTTCTGATGCTATTTCTGCAATTGCAACTTCCCTCCCTTATCAGCAAGAGAAAAATAAAATCGTGTTTACGGATATAGATTTTCCAACTGTCAGTCATATATGGTTTGCACAAGAACCATTTAAGGATAATATTTCGGTAATTCGTTCATCCAATGGGGAAATACCTCTGGAACAATATGAAAAAGAAATAACAACTGATACGCTTATTACATGTATTCCACATGTGAACTATTACAACGGTTATAAGCAAAACGTTAGAGAGATTGCTGATATTGTGCATAGAAAAGGCTCGCTTTTATTCGTTGATGCTTACCAATCAGCAGGACATATTCCGATTGATGTGAAAGAGATGAAGATTGATATATTAGCAACGGGAACTCGTAAATACATGTTAGGAATTCCCGGCGTAGCTTTTTTGTATATAAAAAAAGAACTGGCAGAGCAATTAAAACCAAGAGTTACTGGATGGTTTGGACAAGAACAAGCATCTTCATTTGACATTTATAACCCTGTTTCTGCAATGGGGGCTCGTCGTTTTGAAACGGGGACGCCTTCTTTTATAAGTATCTATGCAGCTTATGAGGCATTAAGATTGCTACTTGAGGTTGGGATAGGCAATATTGAAACATATTTAAAAGAGTTAACCCAATTTATCATATTTTATGGACAAGAAAAAGGATTGCATCTCATTGGACCATTATCTACTGATAATAGAACGAGTCTAATGTCTTTTCATGTTGAAAATGCATCAAAAGTAGAGGGGATGTTAAGAGACAAAAAAATTATTGTTTCTGTAAGAAAGGATGTAATAAGAATTGCCCCTCATTTCTATAACATTAAAGATGAAATAAAATACGTAATAGATGAGCTTGCAATCTTGACAAACGGGGATTAAGCAAATATTTACTCAAACAACCCTGAATTAGGGATTGTTTTGTTATTCTGCTAAAGGGTGCTATTATTGAAGAAAACTTAGATTTTCAAACGCCTTTATTGTTATATTTTTTCGTGTAGTGAAGTATCTTACATCAAGATTAAACAACTATATTTTTAACCCCGTCCTAAATTTAGAACGGGGTTATGCTTGTTTGAGCTTTTAAAATTAACTAACTGTATTGTCATTTTACATTATAAATCGTCATGTTTAAAAAATAATTCAATTCATTCCTGATTAAAATAAATGAATGTTTTCCTTCTTACACGCTTCACGCATGTCATCAGGCCATACAGAAGTTTGAACTTCACCAATATGCGCTTTACGTAAGAAGTACATGCACATTCTTGATTGTCCAATGCCACCACCAATTGTAAGCGGTAGTACGTCTTCTAAAATTCCTTTATGGAAATCGTACTCACGTTTGAAATCTTCACCTGTCTTCGTTAACTGTTCATCAAGTGATTTACTATCAACGCGGATTCCCATTGATGATAATTCAAATGAAGATTGCAGTACCGGATGCCAGAATAAGATGTCTCCGTTTAATTTCCAATCATCATAATCAGCTGCGCGTCCATCATGTTTTTCACCAGATCGAAGTGCATCACCAATTCCAATGATGAAGACTGCACCGTGTTCTTTCGCAATCGCATGCTCACGATCTTTCGGTGTTAACTCTGGATATTTATCTTCTAATTCTTGAGACGTAACAAATACGATATCTTCTGGTAAATACTTCCCAAGGAACGGGTATTTTTCAAATAAATAATCTTCTAAATCTTTGAATATTCCATAAATTGTTTGTACTGTTTCTTGTAAGTAATCTACTGTACGCCATTCTTTTTGAATGATTTTTTCCCAATCCCATTGGTCAACGTAAATCGAATGTGTTGCATCAAGTTCCTCATCACGGCGAATCGCGTTCATATTTGTATATAAACCTTCACCAGCTTCATAACCATATTCATGCAGTGCAGATCGTTTCCATTTCGCTAGTGAATGAACAATTTCTAATTCTTCTCCTGAGTGAAGCATGTCAAATTCAATTGGACGTTCTACACCGTTTAGGTGATCGTTTAAACCTGATTTTTTCGTTACAAATAATGGTGCAGATACGCGGAATAGTCCAAGACGTTTTGCTAATTGATCCTCAAAAAATGTTTTAACTTCCTTGATTGCGATTTGTGTCTCTCTTACTGTCATTAATGATTGATACATGCCCTTTTCCTCCTAAAATGTTTGGATGTAGTGAAAAGAAGCCAACAAAAAAAGCCCTTCTTTCCCAAAAAACTGGGACGAAAGGCTTTGGTTCCGCGGTACCACCCAAATTAGCAACAGAGGTTGCTCACTTATTCAGTACGGAGATTAGAGAAATCTCGATACTGTTCTTCTTGTAACGGCGAAGTTCCCGGCTAAGTCTAATTTCCTCTAAAGGATTTCGGTTAGCGACTCCAGGAGGTTCTTCATAACAGGCTTCGTATCAGGCTCACACCACCCCTGACTCGCTTTGACTACGTCCTACTACTACTCGTCCTTTCACAGTCATTTTGTTGTCACATCTCTGAAACATTTTATTAATGATTATTCTATACAAAAAAACGAGAAAGTCAACAAAAATTTTAAAATATTTTTCAATTCTTTATTTTATTTCTTTATCGATTCTTTAAAACTTTATGAGAGTTATCGCTTCTTTTGTGGCTTCAATCTAAAAAATGATTTACTTAATGTAACCATCATGTATATAACTAGAAGTGTGATCGTCCGAAAAACAGAATCCATTGTATTTCTCATCATTTTCTTTTCCTTTGTAATTCTTTTCATATGTATAACGTTCTACAATACAAAGAAATCTATGCAAATTTCGATAATGATTTCATAATACATCAAATTACCGCCGATTTTATGATATACTATATCATTCAGTTGTTTGTTCTGATCTATAACGAATAGGAACAAACATAGTCATAGATCGAGATTATATTTCAAAGACATTGACTGCTATCAAAGTAGATTTTTTATAGAATAGTAACGGAGTGATAATATGAGTAAAACGAAAGCAAAAGCTAAGAAAGGTACCGGTCAAGGAACAGGAAGTAAGGGCTGGAACCGTTGGCAATCTAGCGCTAAGAAAAAGAAAAATGCGAAACCTTATAAAAGTAAAGGTACAAAAAAATAAAGTGAAACTTTAATCAATGAGGTTTTTCTTCATTCCCCACTGATTATTAGCCCTCACCAATCGGGCCTTTACGGGCAGTTATCCCCCACCTATCTTCCTCGATGCTCTCTCAATCTTGAGGTGGGGGTCTTACTGCCCGCTAATGCGAGATAACTAAAAAAAACCTGAAACAAGAAGTAACCCAAAGCATTATAATTAGCATTCATGTCCACTTATTTTAAACGAAAAAAATGTAATTATTACGTTCATAATGAAAAAAGCTATTCTTTCGTATCTATGGAAGAATAGCTTTTTATTCTGTCAAATCATAAGAATTTCTCTAATCTCTTCCTCTGTAATGGAGGAAAATTTTTCTTGCCCTGATTCAATCACTTCTGCAATTAAATGCTTCTTACTCTCTTGTAACTCATTCATTTTTTCTTCAATCGTGCCATGCGCTACTAATTTGATTACTTGTACAGTATTCTTTTGTCCCATTCGATAAGCACGATCTGCCGCTTGCTGTTCGACCGCAGGATTCCACCATAAATCGTATAGTATAACCGTATCAGCCCCAGTTAAATTAAGCCCCGTACCGCCCGCCTTTAAAGAGATGAGGAATAAATCGCCTTCCCCCTCGTTAAATCGATTGCATAGTTCTACACGCTCAGCTGATGGTGTATTCCCATCTAAATAGAAATAAGATATAGCTTGACGATTCAATTCACGCCCAATAATGGAGAGCATCTTCGTAAATTGCGAAAAGATAAGAATTCTTTTCCCGGTACTTCTGCACTCCTCTACAATTTCGAGTAGCTGTTCAAACTTAGCTGAACTTCCCTTGTAATCGTCTACAAACAAACCTGGGTGGCAACAAACTTGCCGAAGCCTCGTCAAGCCGGCTAAAATTCTAATTTTATTTTTACGCAATGTATCTTTATCTAAATGTTTTAGCGTTTCTTCTCTCAATTTTGCCAAATAAGCTGCATATATTTTTTTTTGCTCTGGAAGCAGTTCTGAAGACTGTAAATGCTCAATTTTCTCTGGCAATTCTTTTAGCACATCTTCTTTTAAACGACGTAATACGAACGGTTTCACCCGCTTTGCAATATTTTCACGCTTCAAGTCCCCAAATTCTTTTTTTCCTGGTAACAATTCCGGGAATACTACATTGAAAATAGACCAAAGTTCCTCTAAAGAATTTTCTACAGGCGTTCCGGTCAATCCAAAACGATACTCTGCTTGAATCGTTTTCACTGCCTTTGCGGTTTGCGTCGTATGATTTTTAAACGCTTGCGCCTCATCAAGAAACAACGTATGGAACGGCTGTGCATATAGCCTTATATCTCTTCGTAATAAAGGATATGACGTAATAATGACGTCATACTTTGTGATATCTTTTAAAATCTTTCTACGTTCAGTTTGATTTCCATCCACAATAACAGCTCGTATATCGGGAGTGAATTTTTCCAGCTCACTCAGCCAGTTATAAACTAAAGAAGAAGGCGATACAACTAATACAGGTAGTTTCTTCTCTCGAATTTCAGGTAAAATAGAAGTTATAAAAGTAATACTTTGCAACGTTTTTCCAAGACCCATATCATCTGCTAAAATACCGCCAAATCGATAATGTGCCAGTGTTTTCATCCACTCGAATCCATCTTTTTGATACTCTCTAAGCACTAGAATTAAACTGTCTGGCACAGTAAATTTCATATTTTTAGGATTTCGAATATTTTCCATTAATTCTCGAACGGACTGATCTAAACTTAGAACATTCCCTTCCCGAAGTGAACTCATCCATTTCACACTGCGCACGAGAGGTACATTCACTTCTTCTCCCTGTAGAATTTCCTTTCGAATACCCGATTCCTTTATAAACTGGTTAACTTCATTAAATTCCTTGCTCTCGAGCGATAGTAAGGAACCATTTGCCAATCGATAATATTTACGTTTCTCCTCAAGTGCTGCCAATACACCTTTAATCTCAGCTTCAGGAATTCCTTTTATATCAAAACGAAATGATAACCAATCAATTCGTTCTTTCCGCCTTACTCTTATAAGGGGTCCACTGTTTCCTCGATGAATACGCAATTTAATAGCCGTAGTTGCATAAACTTCAAGTAAACTGTTTAACTTTGGAACTACATGGTATAAGAAATTATATTCCGCTTCCTCATTATGCATAAAATAGCCGCCTTCCGTTTTAGCAAAGGCACTCGCATTCATGATTTCTAAAATTTCTCGTTCTTTTTTCTCATCCCGATTGAAGACGGACGGTTGTCCATCCTCTTCTAACGGATTGATAACCACATTTCCATATTGGAATTCTAGTCCTGCTAATAATCGATTTTTAACTCGGTCTAAAAATAGTTTCGCTTTCAAAGGAGGTGTTTCAACACGCTCCGATATAACCTCGTCAATTCGAACATTTCCTAGCTTCATTAAACCTGGTACTACTTTCGCTACAAAATGCCCCATTTTCTCAGCTGAAATATGAAATTGATTACTGCCAGAGCGATTCATCATTCTTTTTAATTCAATGAGTCGATTGCACTCTTCCATGTTTAAATGATATAATTTCCCTTCAAAAAGAGCATAACCATATGTATCCATTACTTGAACTTGTTGTAATCCATCAATCTGAAGTGTATATCCTCCGTTTACACCTTTGTTGAACTCAAAAGCTAAAGGCAGTAACCCTTTCGAGACCTGTACACCATGAAATGATTCCCCATCATGTTGTAGTCTTACAAATGAAGTATTAGAAAGTAGAGAAAGCAACTCCTTGCAAGAAGCTGGTGGAATTAAAATCATACTTTCATTTTGTTCACAGTCCATTTGCAACGATTCTACATACATTTTTTCATTCCGGTACATTTGAATCAGCAGCTGAATAACAGCATCTGTTTCTTGTTGAAAGCTGTATAACTCTGGCGTATAAGTAAAATCATTGGAACATATGAAAGGCTCTCTTTGTTCCACTCTATTCAGAAACTCTCTAAGGTTATAAACAGTGTATAACTTCTCTAACTTTACTTGAATACCAAACAGCGCCCCCCCATTTTCAGAAGACACTGGAATACAAATGAATTCCACATCAAGTACTTTTCGTGTATCAAATCGATGCTGCTTACTTTTCGGACGCAGGGGCTTTTCATCAAATAAATCCAACATACCATTCGCTAGTTGAGCATCTCTAGCGTTTATGGCATCCTTTTTTGAATTGGCTGTCAATGATTGGCCACTTCGCTGAAAATTATTTATATATAGTAATGCAGCTGCAATATGTTGACAGTATGTATGAAAAGAAGCAAGTGAAGGACAACTGCATTCCCCAACAACATCACCATTATGAGCGGTTTCTATCTTGACATAGAAATCTCCGTTCCCCTTTACTGTTACCTCACAAATATTTCTCTGCGTATCGTAATTAGTAACATCAATCTTGTCTGTCTTATAATAGGCCTCACCCTTTTTATATGAGGTTTCTCCACATATTCGTTTAATTATTGTTTTATTTAATGTAAAGCTCATTATTTTGACCCTTCCCTAAAAATAAAAGTTTATCTTTCTTAACGTTATATAAAAAAAACATTAGAATACAAACATTTCTAATGTTTTTTATTTACTCTTATTCAACATTTTACATGTATACACAGTAATATCAAACAACAATTACTTAAAACATTCAGTTTAAACTTCAATTATTATAGGAAGAATCATTGGT
This sequence comes from Bacillus sp. UNC437CL72CviS29, assembly GCF_000482345.1. Taxonomy (NCBI): domain Bacteria; kingdom Bacillati; phylum Bacillota; class Bacilli; order Caryophanales; family Bacillaceae; genus Bacillus; species Bacillus sp. UNC437CL72CviS29. Next base: position 34,597 of record NZ_AXVB01000010.1, read on the forward strand.
TTTCTTTTTGTATGTGAGTATACAAACTGTCCAAGTACTTCTTTTATTTCTTTTTTAAGAACATTCCATTGACTAACATTTTCTTTTTGTAAATTGTTAATAGTTGCTACAACCAATTGGTTAATCCTCTGCAAAAAGTCTTCCGAATCACGAACATATACAAATCCACGAGAAATCGTATCCGGACCAGAAATAATCTTCCTTTCTGTTTTACTAAGAGTAATAACTATAACAAGCATACCATCTTCTGAAAGCTGCTTACGATCGCGTAAGATAGCATTTCCAACATCTCCAATACCCAAACCATCTACATATATATTCCCTGCAGGTATTCGTCTGGATTTCCAAGCGACTTGGTTCTTTATATCAACTACATCACCATTACTAATAACATAAACATTCTCTTTCTTAACACCAACGGACTCTGCTAATAGACTATGATGATGTAACATTCTAAATTCACCATGAATAGGAATGAAATATTTAGGTTTCATTAAAGTAAGCATTAACTTTAATTCTTCTTGATAAGCATGTCCAGAAACATGCATTCCCGTTGAACTTCCCGATCCATAAATAACATTGGCTCCCAATAAAAATAAATTATCTATAATACGTGAAACATTACGTTCATTTCCTGGGATAGGAGTTGCAGCTAAAATGACAGTATCTTCGGGTAGGATATCTACCTGCCGATAGTTTCCACTGGCTAAACGAGATAAAGCAGCCATCGGTTCACCTTGACTTCCAGTACAAAGAATAGCTACCCTTTCTGGCTCCATTTGATTGATCTCATTCGCTTCTATTAGCATTCCCTCAGGTATATTCAAATAACCTTGTTCTAGAGCAACGGACACTACATTAACCATACTCCTCCCAAGCAAAGCAAGCTTTCTATTCGTTTTTGCAGCTGCATCTACCACTTGCTGTACACGATTAACATTCGAAGCAAATGTAGAAATAATGACTTTTCTATGAGCTTTAATGAACGCTTCTTCAATGCGCTCACCTACAGATCGTTCTGATGGAGTAAATCCAGGGCGTTCTGCATTCGTACTTTCAGAGAGCAAGGCTAAGACACCGCCGCTTCCGATTTTAGCCATTTTATGAATATCTGGGTATTGATTATTTACAGGAGTCAAATCAAATTTGAAGTCGCCTGTATGTACGACCGTACCCTCTGGTGTATGAAAAGCAATACCAAGGCAGTCAGGGATACTGTGATTCGTTTTAAAAAATGTTAGGCTTATTGAACCAAATTCAATCACCGATTCAGAATCAATAACAAATAATTGCGTTGAATTTTGAAGCCCATGTTCTTTTAATTTAATTCCAATTAAACCAATTGTTAATTTTGTTGCATAAATTGGTACATTCAATTGTTTTAATAGATACGGGATACCTCCAATATGATCTTCGTGTCCATGTGTAACAACTAAACCGCGAATTTTATCCTTATTTTCTTGCAAGTATGTAGTATCTGGGATAATCAGATCAATACCTAATAAACTTTCATCTGGAAACTTAGAACCGCAATCAATTACCACAATATCATTTGCATATTGTATGGCGTACATATTTTTTCCTATTTCATTTACTCCACCTAAAGCAAAAATGGATAGTGTATTTTCTGCTGTGCTCAAAATTAATCCCCCTTTGGGAAAACATTCGAATATATTCGAAGTAATATGGAATTCTATTTTTATGATTAACCCATCTAACTAAAGATTATTCTGATTTATAGCCGAATAAATATTTTTTATATTTACATGAAGACGAAGATTTACGTTCTTCATCTAACATACATCATCGTGATAAATATGCTATGGAGTTTTCAAATGAATATGTCGATCACTCTAAAATACAAAAAGTGCATTCACCTAGAATAGCGGAAGATACAAATGATAAAGTGAACGACGCAACACTTAACGCCCTTTTATTTCCATAAAATAAAAAATTCAGAATTTCAACCACAAAAAGAAGATGCTCATTTAGAAGCATCCTCTATTCTATCTCCATAAATCTTTTCGCCTCAAAATACAATACTTGAATAAACTTCTTCGTATTAATTCTCGTGTGCCCAGATGTTGTTAGTTCTTCCTTTGTCATTTCTGTCATACGCTTACGAACAATTGTAAAATCAAAAAACTTCGGCGCATAACTTTCAAATTTCGGATTCGAAAAATCTGTTAAACCAAGGGAAGCTAGATGATTCAGAGATTGATAAATCGCTCGGCGCACCCTTTGTTCCGAAGCTTTTCTTTCTTTATCAATTTCCGCTTCTGAGGCCGTCCCCCCTAATTTTTTAACCGTAATATAGTGAAAAATATCTTTCAGTGCTGGAAATCCATGTTCAAATGTTTTTTCTTTTTCTTGACCAAATAAATATTCGAGCATACTAAGTAAATCTTTACTTCCATTCTCACCAGCGATTCCGAGCTCCGATAATAAATAACGACCTGAGTCCGCCATTTTTTTCTCTTCTTGCACTGATTCATTTCGAACTTGTGGTTGTTCCCATTGAAATACATTATTTAATGATTTTTGAATATCTTGTATAGATCGTTCTAATCGAATACGTTCCATCACTTTTCGCACAACAGATACAACCTCAATTTTATTCAATGGTTTTGTAATATAATATTCAACCCCAAGAGAATACGCTTCTCCAATTAATTGTTTCGACTCAACCTGAGAAATCATAATTACTTTCCCTGTAAATGATGGTGCAATATGACGAACGGTTTCAATGCCATCTCGAATTGGCATTAATAAATCAATAAATAAAATATCTACCTTTTTAAAATTCAACTGGTCCACTTCAACAAAAGCACCATCTTCCACTTCCCCTACTACTTCCCCAAGATCCTCATCTTCGATAATTTGTGATAGCATAGAGCGAAATACTTCATCATCGTCTATGATGTAATAAAACATCCAATCACCCTTCCCTGGTTAAACTAGACTCAGGTAACCATACGACAAACTTACATCCTCTTTCATCTTCTCCATCCTGAAGAGTCACTTCTCCGCCTAGTTCTGTAACCATCTCTTTTATGTATGACAAACCTATTCCCGTTGATGGTGTACCTGTCTGATCATACTTCGAAGTAAATCCCGGTTTAAATACTAACTCTTTATATTTTTGTGCAATACCAGGACCATTATCTATTACTTCAAACATTACATTTTCTTCTTGTTTATAGCTGTTTATTACAATCGCACCAACACCCTCTATTGCTTCAACAGCATTGGCAACTAAATTATTTAAAATCGACAATACAGTATAAACATGATATTCCCCATGCTCACCTTCTATATTTTTAGAAAATGTTATCTCTTTCCCTAATAACTGAGCGTATTTCTCATTTATCCTAACAATCATTTCTGTCAACTCATGACCTTCTATGTATTCAGAAAGATTTTTATCTAATAAAAGCTTTGATAATCCCGCAAAAATTCTTTGGTTATCTTTTTTTATTTCATGTACTTCCCCAGCAATTTTCAATGCTTTTTTACTTTGCACTTCTATACCACTAGAACCATTACTAGCTTGTAAATTTCGATATAATTGATATGCTTCTTGTGTAATTAATTCTGCATTTTGAAGTGTCTTTTTTAAATGAACAGATTCCACATATAAATTAGAAAGATGCATCAACATCTTTTCATTTTCTTTCCGAACTTGCGCTTCTTTTAATTTCGTTTCATATAAACTCATCATATTTAAGAAACCAAGGGCAAAGAAACTTCGAAAAACTGCGATAATAATCAATTTATTTATTTCGGAAATCATGATCGTTGTACCAAGTACTAAAACATGATAAAAAGCTAGTTCTGACATACTTGCTACAATCTCAATTGTAATCCCAAGACATCCAATTACAATTGGTCTTTGATGGAATTTATTTACCCTACATAACGAAAAAAGACTTCCATAAACAAAATAATAAAAAAAGACTGGATAACGCAAATAAAAAGAATCCATTACCTGAAAAGAACCTTGTAACATCCAATCAATACAAACCCGAAATCCTACTACAGATACTCCAACAAGTAGACCGACTACAGCAGCCGGTATTTTACGTAAAAACAATAGTAAAAAGAAAAAAATTGGTGTTCCAAAACTCACGCGAAATGTATCATTAAACGGGTGAAAATTCAGCTCACCAGCAATAGGAACAACGACCATTAAAATAATTAAAAGGGACATATCTTTTTTCCATAATTGATTCCAATTCAAAGATGTCACTTCCCATTTATGAAATATGTTTATTCAAAAATTAAAACAGGAAAGCCCGCTTATGATATAAACGGGCTTTATTTCTATATTGTTACCTTTTCTACTGCTTTTACTTGGCGATATTCAGGTTGCCACATTGCTTCTTTCACAGCTTTTCTGATATCGTTATCACTGAGTTCCTCACGAGCAACCCCTTCAGCAACCGCTGCTTTGGCTACTTCAACCGCTACTATCTCTGAGATGTTACGCAACTCTTCTACTTCTGGAAGAATTGGTGCTCCTGGCTGACTTGTATCTACCATGCTTGCTACTGCTTCTGCAGCTGCTGCAAACATACCATCTGTCATTACACTTGCGCGAACAACAATTGTTCCAAGACCAAGACCTGGGAAGATAAGCGCATTATTTGATTGTCCGATTACATACGTTACACCGTCATATGTCACTGGCTCAAATGGACTACCTGTTGCTACAAGTGCTCGTCCTTCTGTCCAACTTATCAAATCGACCGGCTTTGCTTCTGCAAGTGGTGTTGGATTCGACATTGGTAAAATGATCGGTCTTTCTACATGAGAAGCCATTTCTTTTACAATTTCCTCTGTAAATGCACCCGCAACAGTTGATGTACCAATTAAAATTGTTGGTTTTACATGTTTAACAACTTCTGCAAGTCCAACTACTTCACTTTGTTCCCACTCGTTCACTTCAGATTCCTTACGCGCATATGGACGCTGGAAATCAAGAAGATCTCCCATATTATCTGTAATTAAGCCGTTACGGTCAATACACCAGAAACGCTCATTTGCTTCCTGCTCTGATAAACCAGCACGAATCATTGCATCTCGTACTTGATCTGCAATTCCAATTCCAGCTGTTCCAGCACCAAATACTACAACGCGATGTTCACATAAAGGGACACTAGAAGCTTTCACTGCTGATAATACAGCTGCAAGTGAAACAGCACCAGTTCCTTGAATATCATCATTAAATGTACATACATGATTACGATATTTATCTAAAATTCGACGTGCATTACGTGAGCTAAAGTCTTCCCAATGTAGTAACGCTTTCGGAAACTTATTACATACGGCCTTTACAAATGTATCGATAAATGCGTCATAAGCTTCACCAGTTACACGAGGGTGACGATTTCCGATATAAAACGGATTATTTAATAGATCCTCACGGTTCGTTCCAACATCTAAAATAACAGGTAATACCCGACTAGGATCGATTCCAACTGCTGCTGTATAAACTGCTAACTTCCCAATAGCAATATTAATACCACCAACGCCCCAGTCACCAATTCCTAATATTCCTTCACCATCAGTTACAACGACTAAGTCGATATTTTCAGCTGTTGCACCAATATTAGAAAACGCTTCTTCTATACCAGAAGGATCATTAATGGATAAATACACTCCACGTGGTTTACGATACTCATGACTATATCTTTGAATTGCTACACCAACAGTTGGCGTATACACAATTGGAAGCATCTCACGTAAATGATCTGTTAGTAAGCGATAAAATAACACTTCATTACGATCATGTAATGCTGTTAAATATACGTTTTTTAATAAATCGTCTGGCTGTGAACAAAACTGCTTATACGCACGGCGTGCTTGTTCATCCAATGTTAATACCGCAGGTGGTAATAACCCTTTTAATCCTAGTTCTTCTCTTTCTTCTTTCGTGAAAGCGACACCTTTATTTAAAATTGGCGTTGCTAATACTTCTACTCCTCTTAATGTTGTTTCTAATGTCCCATTAGAGGAAACTGTAAATTTACTCATACAATCCCTACCTTTTATCCCACTATTCACTGGCAAATAAAACCTCTATTGATTAAAGTTTCACCATATACCATTTCTATATTGTAAACAAAAAAGAGGGGAATGTCCCCTCTTCTTTTAATTTTTCTTTAGAAGAGTTGCTCCCGCAATCCCCGGATGTGTCATTTCAAACGGATCTAAAATTAAATCTAGTTCTTCTTGCGATAGTACACCATTTTTCACACAAAGTTCTCTGACAGACTGTCCAGTTGCAATTGCTTCTTTCGCAACACGAGCCGCTGCCTCATATCCAATATGCGGATTAACAGCTGTAATCACTCCAACACTTTTCTCAACATATTCTTTCAGGCGTTCTTCATTTGCTTCAATACCTTTTAGACAATTATCTGTGAAGGCACGGAAACCGTTATTCATTATGCTAATCGATTGAAGTAAGTTAAAAACAAGTACTGGCTCCATAACATTTAGTTCTAATTGACCCGCTTCTGAAGCAAGGCAAATTGTATGATCATTACCGATTACTTGGAACGCGATTTGGTTAATCACTTCTGGCATAACAGGGTTTACTTTTCCTGGCATAATAGATGAACCTGGTTGACGAGCTGGAAGCATAATTTCTGCAAGCCCAACACGTGGCCCAGATGCCATTAGACGAAGGTCATTCGCAATTTTAGACATATTCATCATACATACTTTTAGGGCTGCTGACACTTCTGTATATGCATCTGTATTTTGCGTTGCATCTACTAAATCTTCCGCTCCAACAAGAGGTAATCCACTGATTGATGCTAAATGTTTCACTACTGATTCAATGTATTCAGGATCTGCATTTAATCCTGTACCAACTGCTGTCGCTCCCATATTTACTTCATATAAATGTTGACGTGATTGCTGAATTCGCTTTATATCACGTTCGATTACACGAGCGTATGCTTTAAACTCCTGTCCAAGACGAATTGGTACAGCGTCTTGTAAATGCGTACGTCCCATTTTAATCACATGATCAAATTGCTCCGCTTTTAATTCAAATACATCATGCATATAACCGATTGTTTGTAATAACTCTTCTAGTGCATTTAGTGTCGCAATATGAATTGCTGTTGGGAATGCATCATTCGTTGACTGCGCCATATTCACGTGACTATTTGGACTAACATAATGATAGTCTCCCTTTTCCATCTCTAATAATTCAAGGGCACGATTAGCAATGACTTCATTTGCATTCATATTCATAGAAGTTCCTGCTCCGCCTTGGATTGGGTCAACAATAAAATGCTCATGCCATTTTCCGTCCAAAATTTCTTGTGCGGCTTCTGCAATAGCACCGCCTTTGTCTAATTCCAATCGTCCTACATCTGTGTTCGCAAGTGCCGCTGCTTTTTTAACAATCGCAAAGGCTTTAATTAAACCTTCATGAATTTTATAACCTGTAATTGGAAAGTTCTCTACAGCACGCATTGTTTGAACTCCATAATAAGCATGCATTGGTACTTCTTTTTCACCTAAAAAATCTTTTTCAATTCGAACATCTTTTGTAGTTTCAGTTAATGTTGCCACCATAACTCACTCCTCATCCATTTCTTATGCTGCTTCTGTTTGTTTGACAGTTTCTACATATTGTTTTGCTTTCTCATGATCAAATTCGCCTTCCCATTTTGACAATACAATAGCTGCTAATGCATTCCCTAACACATTGACGGATGAGCGAATCATATCTAAAATACGGTCGATACCAGCAATTAAAGCGATACCTTCAAGCGGTAGTCCCATAGATCCTAATGTTGCAAGTACAACAACAAATGAAGCACCTGGTACCCCTGCCATACCTTTTGATGTTAACATTAAAACAAATAACAATGTAATTTGTTCCGTTATCGACATGTGTACACCATACATTTGTGCGACGAATAATGCCGCCAACGCTTGATAAATTGCTGATCCTGTTAAGTTAAATGTATAACCTGTTGGAATAACGAAAGAAGCAACTGCCTTCGGACAACCGAACTCTTCCATTTTTCTCATTATATTAGGTAAAACAGCTTCTGAACTTGCTGTCGTAAACGAAAGAATAAGTTCTTCTTTTAAAACTTTCATTAATGTGAAAATGTTTACTCCTACCATACGTGCATTAATACCTAATACAATAATAACAAATAGTATAACAGTTACATACACAGCTAGCACTAATTTTCCTAAAGGAAGTAGTGTTGCCACACCGAATTTTGCAACCGTAACAGCAATTAATGCAAATACACCGAATGGTGCAAACTTCATAACCTGATTTGTAACCCAAAACATCGCTTCGAGCACACCTTCAAAGAAATTAAACACCGGTTTTCCTTTTTCTCCAATTGCTGCAACTCCTAAACCAAACAACACAGAGAAGAAAATAATTGGTAATAAATCTCCTTGTGCAATTGATTCAAATACATTCTTTGGTACAATGTGAACAATCGTTTCTGCAAAACCTTTTTTCTCTGTTGCATCAGCCGTCTGCTTGTATGATGAAATATCAGTTTGCTGTAAGTTATTCATATCAACGCCCGTTCCTGGATGGAACAGGTTCGCTGCAATTAATCCCATTAAGATTGCAATTGTTGTGATAATTTCAAAATAGAGAATTGTCTTTCCGCCTAATTTCCCAAGCTTTTTCATATCCCCTACACCAGCTACTGCAACAATCAGTGCAGAAATAACGATTGGTACTACAATCATTTTAATTAAATGAATAAATATATCTCCAATTGGTGTGATATAAGAAATTGCTGTTTTATTGCCATAAAAGATTGCCCCTACTACAATCCCTAAAACAAGCGCAACAAAAATCTGTGTTGCTAATCCGAATTTTTTCATATATTTTCATCCCTTCATGCGAACGCTTTCAATTTGTATTTATAAAAGCTTAATCACATGATATAAGTAAACCTACAAAATCAGACAAAAACCTACAGGTTCGTCACAAAAAATTCGAATTTTTTTCTTCATTTTTTCATTGACATCCCTTGAAGATAAAAATGAAAATAACATTACTGAATTGTCTGGTTTCTTTATATAATCTAAAAGATAAGTTTATTTAACATAACTAATGTGAAAAGGAGTGGATGTTATGAAGAACCATACGAAAGGTTTCCTTATAACTCTTCCTTTTCTATTTCATTTTCTCGCAAAGGAGCAAAGGCATTCGCCTCTGCTCTTTTTTTATTACAACTTCATACACTTCTAACATACAGAATAGTGCCACATGAGCAAAACAATTAGGTTAGGAATAAACTACCTATAAGAACCCCATATGATGAGGATGAATTCTCAGTGATGGTTCCGGACTCACTGAAAAAACTTTGCTTTAAATAAGGAGTGACGATAATGAAACCATACAATCGCGTTTTAATTAAACTCAGCGGCGGCGCTCTAGCTGATCCAGATGGAAATAGTTTTGGTTCCAAACGTCTAGAACATATCGCAAGTGAGATTTTATCAATTGTCGATTTAGGTATTGAAGTTTCTCTTGTCGTTGGCGGTGGTAACATTTTCAGAGGCAACTTAGCTGAGGAATGGGGGATTGACCGCGTGGAAGCGGATAATATAGGGACATTAGGGACAATTATGAATAGTTTAATGTTACGCGGCGTGCTCACAAGTAAAACAGGTAAAGAAGTGCGTGTTATGACATCTATCCCGTTTACAGCGGTGGCAGAGCCCTATATTCGTTTACGGGCCGTTCACCATTTAGAAAAAGGATATATCGTCATCTTTGGCGGCGGAAACGGGCAACCGTTCGTTACAACAGATTACCCAAGCGTCCAGCGCGCAATTGAAATGAATAGCGATGCGATTTTAGTTGCAAAACAAGGTGTAGATGGCGTTTTCACAAGTGACCCAAAACGAAATAAGTCAGCAAAAATGTATCGCTATTTAAATTATAATGATGTCGTTCGGAATAATATAAAAGTGATGGACCAATCAGCCTTATTACTTGCACGTGACTACCACTTACCTGCTCATGTTTTTAATTTCGATGAACCAGGAGTTATGAGGAAAATATGTTTAGGTGAGCATATTGGCACGTTAATTAATCATGAATTAACAGAACTCGTAGACGAAAAATGACTTTTTCTAGAATAAACAAAACTTTGACTTTAAAAATAGGTGCGGTCTTTGCCGCACCTTACTCTTTCTAAAAAGTATTACCTTAACAACATAATAAACAGCATCCTATTATCCACTATTCATGAAACGCCCTTCTAATAACCGCTATCAATACCATCGCTACAATCACAAACTTTGAAATACAATATTATTTCATTTACTATTTAAATTCCGCACCCAACAATAGAACTATTTTACACACATCCCACATTCATCTTTATTATAAATAGTAATTAAACAGCCATGCTATTCTTTCTTTACACTTCTCTAAAAATGATAAATGATTAAAAAATGATGAAGTCATTTCTTTTGAATCTTGAAAATCCCGCTCTAACACACGATTCATTTGTTGAATCACCGGACCATCATATATATAGAAATCCACCTCATCATTTATATGAAAACTGCGTGAAGTAAAGTTTGTTGTTCCAATCACCATCGTTTCATTATCAATAAGTATTAATTTCCCATGGAACATCCCCTTTTTATAACCATATACAATAATTCCGTTCTCTATCGATTTACGAATATACGGATATGCCGCTTCTTTTATAAGTGGAACATCCGGTTTGTAAGACCATAGTACCTTTACAGAGACACCATGATTTCGCGCCTGGATTAAAGCGTTCATGATTTCTTTATCTCGAGGGATAAAATACGGGGTGGCAATTACAATAGAATGTTTGGCCCTCTTTATTAATTCGATGTACTTTGCAACAACTCCATGTCCATTATAACTAGACATAGTATGTAATGTTTTCCCTGTAACAACCGGCTGAATCGTTCGCTTAATTTCTATCGGAGTATCTCGTTTCCAATCTAACACAAACTGTTCCTCTAAATCTGTTACTCCTTCTCCTTGTAATCGTATATGGTAATCTCTCCAATATCCAAAGCGCTTTTCCTCTCCTAAATATTCATTACCTATGTTAAAGCCGCCTGTATACCCTATCTTTCCATCTATCGTTGTAATACGGCGATGATTGCGGTGATGAAGTGAATAAAAAAAGAATGGGAACTCCGGTTTCCTACTGTATGTAAAATGTACGCCACTTGCTTGTAATTCCTTCTTCAGCTTTCTTTGGAACGATAAATCATTAATCCAATCGACCGATAAGTATACTTGTACTCCTTCTTCAGCTTTTTCTTTTAATAAATTTAAGAAAGTATGGCTACTTTTATCATCCGAAATAATATAAAAATAAGTAAAAATAGAATGCTTTGCTTCTTTTATATCGGAAAATAACTGATGATATAGCGATCTCCCCTCTACATATAATTGAAAATCACTATAATGAGGAGCATAGTCTTTCCGTTGGTTTTTATCAGCTTCCATTTTCCTTCCCAGTGTTACATCAATATGCATCCAAACAATTAGAAAAATTACTATGCTAATGATAATAGAAATAATACGTAATATCTTTTTCACCATTTTGTTTTCCTTCCGCACAAAATAATTGTCTTCAGATAGTATTTCAATAGAGATTATATTTTATGAACAATTACAAAAAAGGATGTGGCATCATGCCACATCCCCATTTATTACATAAAATTTCTCGCATCATTATTTCGGCCAAACTTATAAATGGCAATTAAGAAGAACGCAATTGCAAAGGCGAACAAAATTAAAATGTTTAAATACAAATCAGAAAACGGTGTCCCTTGCTGTAATTCTCCTATTGTATCTAATAACCAGCGCTGAGGAAGAAAATCAGCTATTTTTTGCACAGATGCCGGCATAATTTCAAATGGAAAGAAGCATCCCGCTAACAAACATGTTGGTGTAATAATGATATTCTGCATTGCATTAGCAGAAGCTGAATTCTTAGCAAATGACACAACAGCTAACGATAAACCAATTGCAATTAAACCAAATATCATCAGTACTCCAATCATAACAAGTAAAGGCATATTTGTATCAATATGAAATACATTAGTCATAAACAGTACCGTTACAATGATTTGTACCATCATGATAACCATATTAACAGCAATGTTAGATAATATATATTTCTTCCCATCTATCGGTGTTGATAATAATCGGAAATACGTTCTATTCTCTTTTTCTTTCAAAATCCGTTCTGAAAAACCCACTGCCGAAACCAACATAAACATAATGAGATAACCAACTGTTTGATTCGTCATATCTTTATTTTTTGAAGTATCTTGAAGTGTCTCAGCTTTTACCTTAAATGAACTTTTTTGATAACCCGCATACATCTTATCAAACGTACTTTGATCCCTTTGTGCTACTTTACTAATTGCAGTTATATTATCAATATAATTATACAAATACGATTTTATAAACTCTGTTACTTGAGCACCTTTAATCGAGAAAATTTGAATATGACTCGGCCTACCATCTCGAACACTTTGCGAAAAACCTGAATTTAACGTAATCACTCCATCAAGTTTTTTGGAAGTAAGCTTTTCTTTTACTTCTGATTCCTTAATCTTACTTACTTTCACATGATTTAGCCCTTCTAGAAACTTTACGGTATCATTTGCTATATAATGATTTTCATTATTTACAACCCCAATACGCAGTGTACCTTGCCCTGCATTTCCGTATATTAAAAATGCCATTAACGCCCCTACTATTGGCAATCCAATAATAAGAAATAACCCTTTTTTATTCTTCAAAAGTACAGATATCGTTTTTTGTATGAGCCATAAAATATCTTTCATGTTATAGCCCCTCCCGTCTGCGTAATGCGATAATCGCAATCAATAAAAAGAGTGCAGAAATTCCAAGGTTTAAAAAGATTACCGGAAGTGCCGCTCCTACTTCATTCGCATAAATAATTTTCATAATCGCTGTATTCGCCCATGTTAATGGTGATAAATTTGTAATCATATTTTCTTCAACTACGAAATACGCCCCTCCAAAAATAGAAGCTAATTGTACAACAATCATAATAACCGCTTTAGATGCCTCACCTGTTTTCGTAATATATCCAATCCCTAATCCGAAGCTAATCGCAAGGAATACTTCTGTTAGTAAAATAAGAAAAACTACTCCAAGATGGTCACCCCAATTTGCACCATAAACAAATTTACTAAAGAAAACGACGAAAAGCAGACAGAGTGTATTTGCTACAAGACTACCAAGTATCTTTCCAATAAAAATTTCAGCTTTACTAACGGGTGCAGCAATTAAACGATCTCCCGTTTTTCGTAATCGCTCTCCGCGAATCAGGTAGCTTGCTCCCATCGCTCCATACAAGGCAATCATTGTCGTCATCGCAATTGCATAATAGTCCATAGAACTTGGCTTCTTAGCAGCTTGTAAAGATGTCTCTTTTATATAATCATCATGATTTCCACTTGAAATAACTGTACTAACTTTCCCTGGGTCTACTTGCGCAACTTCCACCGCTACGTTGTACTTATCGACGAATGTAGTAAGCATCCCTTCAACGATACTTCCGTCAATACTATTCCGATCACTCTCATATAATTTCACGCCGTTTTGATTCATTTCTACATAGCCAGCATATTTATTTTGTTTCACTTCTTCTATTCCATCTACATCCTTTGCTGCTTTTTTAAAGTGAATGCCCGATTTTCCTGTTTCCTTTATCAATGTTTCAAAGGCCTGAGAGAACTTACCACCTACTTCATCTTTGTATAAAATCTGGATATTTTTAACAGAAAGATTATCATTATTAAATGCATTGGTTAAAGCAGTACCCAAAATAAGCATAAGCATAACCGGGAATGCTAGCATAGACACTAACGTTTTTATATCTCGAAAGTCACTTTTGATTTCCTTTATGGCTATATTGAAGATGTTCAATCGATGAACCTCCCTTTTTTTGCTAATAACTCTTATTTATCCCGTAGATTTCTTCCTGTCAATGTCAAGAATACTGTTTCTAAGTTAGGTGCTTGCTCTTCAAGTGAACGTATTTCTATATCATTATTGATAAAATGCTGAACGATTTTGTTTAAGTTGTTGACCCCTGTATCCGAATTCACTTTAATTACGTTTTCTTCTATTTGAATAGCCTTAACACCACTAATTTCTTTTAATTGATTCACATCTATATTTTCAACTGACTTTACTTCAACCCAAACATCTTTTGTATCTGTAATAATAGCTTTCAATTGTTCTTTCGTACCTTCTGCAATAATTTTCCCGTGATCCACAATTGCAATTTTCGTACAAATCTCTTCTACTTCCTCCATGTAGTGACTCGTATAAATAATGGTGCTACCCATTTCATTTAATTTCCGTACAGACTGAAGAATATAGTTTCTTGACTGCGGATCAATTCCAACTGTCGGCTCATCCATAATAATTAACTTCGGATGATGCGCAATGGCACAAGCAATGTTAAGTCTTCGTTTCATCCCACCCGAAAAGTTCTTTGGATAACTTTTATGTTTATCACTTAGTCCTACAAACTGCAGTGCTTCTTCTACTCTCGCTTTTAATTCTGCCCCTCGTAACCCATACAAACCCGCAAAGAATTTCACATTTTCATAGGTGGTTAACTCCTCATAGATTGCTATATCTTGCGGTACAATTCCAATATTCATTTTTGCAAATCGATTATGTTTCTCTATACTTTTTCCTAGTATACTAATCTCACCTTCATTACTTCTTAACAATCCAGCAATCATATTAATTGTTGTACTTTTACCAGCACCGTTTGATCCTAAAAACCCAAATATCTCTCCTTCTTTAATAGCTAAAGACATATTATCTACTGCGATGAAATCACCAAATTTTTTCGTTAAATTTTTTATTTCTAATGCGTTCATCATTTCACCCCTATCTCAGTTTCTCTGCTGTTATTATAAACAAAAAGAATGAACCTGCTCAGTGCAGAAGTTCATTCTTTTCACATGAGAATATTCACTTTTTTCATATGAGATCCTTCATCTCAATCATGCCATTATTGAATCGGCAATAACATTGTTACCGAAAATCCGCTTGTACCATCTACAATAATCTTCCCGTTTATGGATGCTGTTCGTTCCTCCATCCCAATAATACCGAGGCCTTTCTTCACAAGATGCGCTCCTTTTCCATTGTCTTTCACTTGCACCTTTACCACCTTGTTAAGTACATGAATATCTATTGAAATAACCGTTGCCTCTGCATATTTCATTGCATTTGTTAATGCTTCCGTTACATTTTCTCCAATGACCTTCCATTGAATTGGAGAAATCGTATCTAAATTCCCTTTATACACAAATGGAATTTTTATTTCATGCTTACTCGCAAATTCATCTATGAATAATTTCATGCGATGAATTCCAATCTGCTCAGTTGGCGGTTTCATGTTCTTTAGTGTAATCCTAATACTTTCGATTCCACCCTTAGAAATATCAATAGCATTTTGAAGTAATTCGGTAGCTTTTTCTTTATCAATTTCCATTAATCTCTTTGCTGCTTCCGTTTGAATTAAAGCTCCTGTCATGGAGTGACCAATCTTATCATGAATTTCTTGTGATAATCGATTTCGTTCTTCTAACTTAAATGTGTATTCTGATTGCCTTATGTATTCTTTATTTTCATTTAAACTTTTTGTGAGCCGTTGCATATCTTTTCGCATCTTATCATTTTGCATCTCAAACTTTAATAAACGAGCTATGTAAAGATCTGCCATCGTTAAAACAAGAAAACAAAATGCAGTAATGAGTCCATATGTCATTCGAACACTTTCATCTGTAAAAACAATAGGGATGATCATAATGAAAAAGAGCGGCCATTTCTTTTCTATGTAATAAGATACAATTTCGTATAAGTTCAAGGGTAAAAACAAAATAAAATACGGATGAATCCTCCATGTAAACAAAATTATAATGCCAATTGATATTCCGATTAATATTTTCTTATAAGCATCTTTTTTAAAAATAGAAATTGTCACGTTTACACAAAAGTACGCAAGCAAAGTAAATATAACCCATGGTAAATTCGTAACATTTGAGTGAATATAACTGAACACTATATATAAGAAGACAATTAATTTACTTACAATTAACCAAAACTCCATAAAATCAGTCTACTTTCCCTGTTAAATAGTAAATCGCAATTTGTGTCCGGTGCTCAAGACCTGTTTTCCCTAAAATAGACGTAATATAATTTGCAATTGTTCCTTCTGATATGAAGAGTCGCTTTGAAATTTCTTTATTAGAGAACCCTTTTGCAATTAATGCAATAATGCTAAGTTCCCTCTCTGTGAAAAGAGTCTTATCTATTTTTGAAGCCTCTTCTTTATTTTCCAGTAAATTAGACTTAATTTTATCTAGTACTACGTCTTGCATAACAGTTTGCCCGTTATATACTCCCTTTATCGCATCACGAATGCGCTCTGGATCATTATTTTTTAACAAATAGCCTTTCGCCCCGTTCTTTACTGCCTCCAAAATATACTCATCATCATCAAATGTCGTTAAAATAAGCGGCTTCGTTTTTGTTTCCTCACAAATTAACTTTGTCGCCTCCACGCCATTCATATTTGGCATCCGAACATCTAAAAGCGCAATATCTACATCATGTTTTTTACAATAAGATAAAGCTTCTTGCCCATCATTTACCGTTTCTAACACTTCAAACTCTTCGTATGTACTTAAAATAATCTTCATGCCCTCTCTAATAAACGAGTTATCATCGGCTATTAATATTTTTATTTTCATGTTTGTTAGTAGATACCTTCCCCTCTACTAGCATTCACATCCTTTCATTTCCCATTCTGTACTTCCTTACAGATTGTATTATATATATGAAATAGCTCTACTTAAAAAGAATTATACAAAATAAGAAAAACACCTTCACGATAAACCGAAGATGTTCTCTTTTTCAATACTACATATACAACTATAAAACCGCCTTTATTCCTTCCAAAACCAATCCAATCATAAAACCACAAACAGCACCATTCACACGGATCCACTGCAAATCTTTCCCAACATTATTTTCAATCATTTCAATTAATGTTTTATCATCTAATTTATCAAGATTTTCTTGTACAAGCTTTCCAATCTTGGAATGATTGTTTTCAACAAGATTTACAATCTGCTTTTGCAACCAGTTTTCCATTTTTCGAACTGTTACTGGATCTTCTTTCACCTTGTTCATTTGTTTTGTTAAAAATGGAAGAAGATATTGATTTGCAAACTCTTCTTTTTTAATAAAAATGACTGCTCTTTCCTGCGCTTGTCCTAACAATTCTTTTATCTTGTCAGCCGCATCCCAATTTGTGATCCAACTTTCTTTCCAATTCTCTAACTCCTGTAATACCGCTTCATTTTCCTTAACACGAATAAGTTCTTGGCGAATTTTCATTAATATAAGTTGTCTCGTACTATTATCAGGATCCTGTAAACTACTAATATTGCTAATTACAAACTTCTGCAAAATGCTGCCGATTTTTTCTTCATCTACAATATTCATGAAGGATTTAAGTGTAAACTGCAAGAAGCCATCCACTTTTATATTTTCCATCGCTTTCATTCCTAAGCTTCCAAGCTGATATCGAGCCTCATCTTGAGCCGTCCACTCTTTCGCTTTGACTAACATATAATCAAGTGTCTTTTCATCGTATTCTTGTACGACTAATTGATCAATAAGGACTTGCAATATATTTCCTGTATTAATCGTATATAAATATGTTTTTAATTCTTTCTCAATGACACTAGCTAACTTTTCAGTATCAATTTGAAGAATTGCTTTTTCAGCAATTGTAACAATCCCTTTTTTCACGCTATCAGATTGCAGCTCTCTTTCTGCAATCTGTAACACCATTTGTGCTAGCTGCATTTCTTTCACTTTACTTGTAATACTGTCCTTCGTCAGCCACTCATTTTCTAAAGTAGTGATGAGTCCTTTTGTTACTCGTTTCCGATTTTTAGGCAATAAAGCTGTGTGCGGAATTGGAATACCCATCGGATGGCGAAACAGGGCTGTAACGGCAAACCAGTCGGCAAGTCCCCCTACTAACCCCGCTTCAAATCCGCCCTGTGCAATTGCACCTATCATTGAGCCTTGGAATGGAATAGTTGCTGCAAAGCCAATTCCCATCACCCCAAGTGAAATACCCGCTAAATATTTTGATTGTAATGACATTGTATATACACATCCTCTTGTTATGTAAGCTAAATCTTACTATTTCGAAATAAGCTCCTATTGTTACATCCTGACTGCACAAAATCCTATATCTATACTATAATGAACTACACTAAAAATAACAAAAAAATTTCAAATAAAAAACACGAGGTGAAACTCTCCTCGTGTTAAATGACTTCTACTTTTCTTGCTCTAAATTCAATCCTTTTTGATAGTATTTTGACATCTCATCTTTAGGAACCATGCTTCCACCTGTTCCCCAAATAATATGTGTACCCTTATGCATTTTTTCTGTTAAATTATGCTTCAGTAAATAATCCGTTCCTTCTTTACATAATTTCATTGGTCCTATCATCCCTGCTAGTGCAGACGGTTCTAAATGAATCCCTACTGTATCGGCTAGTTTCTTTAACAGTTTATACAACTGTTCATCGCTAATCGTATAATTACCACTTAAAAATGGCTCCATAGTTTTACCAACAAATCCAGATGGTCTTCCTACAGCAAGTCCATCCGCGTCCGTTACATTATCAATACCAACATCTTGTACAGAGATTTTATCATGAAGTCCAGTCATTAAACCGAGTAGCATACAAGGAGAATGAGTAGGTTCTGCGAAGAAAATGTGTACATTATCTTGGTACAATAATTTCAAACCAAAAGCTACTCCCCCTGGGCCACCACCTACTCCGCACGGAAGATAAACAAACAAAGGTTGATTTTCATCTACTGTTATCTCTAACTCTTCCAATTGTTTTTTCAATCTGGACGCCGCTACTGCGTATCCTAAAAATAGGTCATGGGAATTTTCATCATCCACAAAATAACAAGTAGGATCCCCCTCTGCTTGAATTCGGCCTTCCTCTACTGCTTTGCTATAATCAGCTTCATACTCAATAACTTTGACATTTTTGCTTCTAAGCAAGTCTTTTTTCCATTGTTTTGCATCAGCTGACATATGAACAGACACATTAAAACCTAACTTTGCACTCATGATACCAATGCTAAGCCCTAAATTTCCTGTTGATCCTACTGCAATGGAGTAATTTGAAAAGAATTTACGAAATTTATCACTATCTAAAATGGAATAATCATCTTGTTGAGTTAATATGTTTTGTTTAATAGCTAGATCTTCGGCATGTTTAAGAATTTCATAAATCCCGCCCCTTGCTTTAATAGATCCTGATATAGGAAGGTGGCTATCACACTTTAGCAATAATTCCCCTGATATAGATTGTTGATAATCCTGCTCTAAAGCTTGTTTCATAGAAGGGATTTTCACTAAAGGTGATTCTATGATACCGTTCATTTCTTTTGTTTCAGGAAAAACTTTGGCGATATATGGAGCAAAACGTTTCAACCTTTCTTCTGCATCCTTTACATCTTCTTGCGTAAGTGTAGTTTTTTTAATTCCTGTTTGAAATTTTTCGATATTAGGATTGATCCAAAATACTTCCTCCATCGAAATAACCTTGTTTAGTAAAGGATCTTTCTCTTTCCATGTTTGTATGTCTTTGCTTTCAATCTTCTTCATCTGCCTGATCCTCCCAACATTCTTGTAGCAAGCTGAAAAATAAATTATAATTAAATTTATTTTAATACATTTTAACACGAAACCCCTTTTCAGTTAATTTAAATTTACTTTATTTAAATTAAATTTAACACTCTATAAAAGAGAAGCTAGACATCGGTAAAAAAATTGAGAAGTTCAGAAAAATTAAGTTGTATTTAGATGAAGAAGAATATTTATCAGATTTTACCGAAAGAGTACCCCTACTTCAAACGAAGTTAAGTAGGGGAGTATTCATTAGAAGCTGGTGATAGTGTAAAAATACCAGCATATTTACAACATAAATGGGAAAACACTTGTAGTCAAAATGCAGTTGTTTTATTTTCAGTTACTCAACAATCGAGTTCGTTTGTTGAATAAAAAGTACAAGGAGAATACATCCCTAATATATATTCTCCTTTATTTTAAATTAACAAGAGAAATATTCACCTATGTTTTTACTACGCTATCCCGCTATTCAAGAATGATGCTACTAAAAACCTCAACAAAAGCAAAGGTATTCTTTTGGAAACACCCCACACTAATTAAAATTTCACTTTATGGTATTGCAAGAAATTCAGCAATCGGCCCAAGTGCGAGTACTGGTAAAAATGTTAGAACACCTACTATTAATATAGTACCTAGTAAAATCCCGCCAAATAACCGATCATCCGTCTGAAAGGTTCCTATGGTCTCAGGTACAACCTTTTTCCTTTTGAGTCCCACCGCGACGGCAAGCATTGTAATTACACCTAAATATCTACCAATATACATAACAATTCCCGTTGAAAGATTCCAATAAGGTGTGTTATCTCTTAATCCTTCAAACCCAGATCCGTTGTTAACAGCAGACGACGTGTATTCATATATAATTTGTGTTAAACCATGAAAACCTGGATTAGAAATTGCATCTGTTCCTAGATTCGTAGAAAATGCAATTGCTGCAGCTCCAAGAATAAGTAACGGCTGAGACACAATCGTGATTGCTATTAACTTCATTTCTTTTCCTTCTATTTTTTTGTTAAGAAACTCCGGTGTACGCCCCACCATTAATCCGGCTAGAAACACAGCAATCATTGCATACATGACGACATTCATAAACCCAAGTCCAATTCCTCCAAACACGGTACCTAAAAGCATGTTTATAAGTGGAACCATTCCACCAATCGGTGTCAAAGTATCATGCGTTGTATTAACACCGCCTGTTCCAGAGGCGCTTGTAACGGTTGCATATAAAGCAGAAGATATGACGCCAAGACGAGTTTCTTTTCCTTCCATATTTCCTTGTGAACTTTCTATCCCTAATTGATTTAACAATGCATTCCCCTTCAATTCAAATATAGCAAGCGTACAGAATCCAATAATAAACAGAATGAACATCGATATAAAAAACATTCTACCTTGCTTTTGATTACCGACCATTCTTCCGTATACAAATGGAAAGGCCATTGGGATTAACATTTGTAACATCATTTGTAACACATTACTTATCATATTGGGATTTTCAAAAGGATGAGCAGAAACTGTTCCAAAAAACCCCCCTCCATTGTCACCAAGTTCTTTAATGGAAAGTAAAGATGCTACTGGTCCACGAGGAATCTCTTGTGTCGTTCCTTCAAACGTTTTCACAACAACTGTTGGATCCAATGTTTGCGGTGTTCCTAAAACCACAAATATTAACGATGTGACAAATGAAATTGGCAATAATATTCTCGTTATAGCTTGTACAAAATCAACAAAGAAATTTCCTATTCTTTTCCCCGCTAGTACACGAATAAACGTAATGCCGATTGCCAATGAAGTTGCAGGTGCTGCAAACATCATAAATGTCACACCTACCATTTGAGAGAAATAGGATAAACTACTTTCTCCCCCATAGTGTTGTAAATTCGCATTTGTCATAAATGTAATCGCTGTATGAAATGCTAATGTTGGTTCTAATCCTAAAAAATGATCAGGGTTCAACGGAAGAATTCCTTGTAATCGAAATATTGAATATACAACCAAAATAAAGAAAAAATTTGTTCCTATTAAACAAAACATATACCGTTTCCAAGTCTGACTATGCCCTTTAATCCCAGCAACTTTAAATAAGATTTTTTCCAGTGGACCAAATACCTTTTGAAATGCTTCCTTACGCTGAAAAGCATTGTATACGTAGTCTCCCATTGGTTTTGCAAAAATTACGAATAGGCCAATTGTAATTAGACTTGTAAGCCAGTTCATCCTCTTTCCCCTTTCTGTTCCCATTACACTATAATTAAATGTAATATTTTTCCACCAAGAGAATAAAAAGAAAACACCAGGTTGCACCTAGTGTTTTTTTACACACAAGTCCCCCCTCTCAAAACGCTGACGAGGTTAGCTGTCGGGTTCGGGCCTTGAGAGTAGCCCTACCTATAAAAGGATTCACCCCTAGTGACGAATGCACAAATTTGGTTCCCCCGCTCCTGAAGTGGATTAAGCGATTTATTATTTGGCTGTAAAATCTACATTGAGCTATTCTGATTGTTAATATACTCCTCTAAATGATGGTTGTAAAGAGAGAGAAAATAAAAAGAAATCGATTCATACAATCTATAAAAATAGCACTGTATGAACAACCGTTCGCACAGTGCTATTTTTATTTTTTCGGAAGCAATATAATACCTATACTAATTGCAATAAAAATAAGTAACTGCTGCACAGACAGACCAAATAATAATGGAACTTGCTCAATTATAAGTGAAATGAATATATGCGCAATCCCTTCTACAAGTAGAAAATAACTCATGTATTTTCTAGTTCCTAATTTCTCGTTTTTTAGCCACAGCCATCCCATTAGGCAGATTGCTATCATAATTTCATACATATATATTGGATGATAGAAAAATTTCGAATCATACACTTTCATTCCCCACGGCATTGTTGTGTTTATACCAACATACTGATGGAATAGAAAATAAGAAATAATCATACTTCCAATCCCAAAAGGAAGTGCATCTAGTAAAACCAAAAGTGAAAAATTAGCCTTTTTACTTCTCCATACAACATATCCACTAGCAATCAAGCAACCCATTATAATGTGTTGGGTACTTCCTACAGCGAGTAACGCTTGCCATGGTGACTGAAAAGCCCACCCTGGATTCAAAATTGTCGGCATAAATTTCCATGTTAGTACGATGATAAAAAATCCATTTGTTACTGTATCCATTATTCCCTCATATGGGATACCTTGACTTTTCATCTTTAATTTCATGAGCACAAGCCCAAATAAACTTCCCACTATGAGAGAAATAGGCTGTACTTTCACCATCCAGTCCATCATCATTAGGATGTCCCCTTTTACTTCTCAATTAATTCTTTAAATTTCTTTTCTAGTTGATCTGGAGGTAATACCCCCCGCGCTTGATCTACAATCACCCCATCTTTATCAACAAAAAACGTTGTTGGCAATGAAACAATTTTATAATCAATCCCTGCCTCTCCATCCATATCTAGTAAAACCGGGAACTTAAATCCAAAACGATCCGCAAACGCCTTCGCTTCTTGTACTGGATCTCCAACCGTTGCATTCACCGCAAAAATTTCGATTTCTCCTTTATATTTATCGTAAAGACGCACTAAGTCTGGTGCTTCCATTTCACATGGCCCACACCATGATGCCCAAAAATTAATAATATACGGTTTTCCTTTTGCATCATTTAATGAGTACAGCTTCCCATCTAGTCCTTTAAGTGTAATTTTCGGTGCTTTAAATCCTACTTGCGGTAATACTTCTTTCTCTTGTAGTGCCTCTTGTTTTGCTTTCCGTTCTTTTTCTTCTTGCTTTGAATTATAAAAATTAAACCCTGCCCATAGTAGTGCTCCTGCAAGAATAATGGTAATTAGTTTTTTCACTTTCTTTCCCCCTATTTTTAAAATCCTGTAAATCCGTCAAATAATTGAATACAAAATGCTGTAATTTTCATCATTTGATTAGATACAAATGAAAGAATCCCCGCGCCTACTGCGTCCATTTTATTCCTCCCACAAAACACTACATAAAGTAGTGTTTTGGGTTAAAAAAAGAGGCTATATGCACTCTCCAATAATAAGTACAAACGAAATGAGAAATAGCCCTATTGTCACATAAACTGAATTTGTATGTAACGGCATACTAAGCCTTATAGATGACGGACTAACAATTTGCTCAATACGCAAATTGATTGCCGTCTTCGCAAAAGAAGCTGTTATAAACGGATTAGATACTGTTTTTATTTTAATTAATTTTAACAATGCACTACCTAATTCAAACGATGATTTCATTTGATCCATCGCATATTTGTCCGCCAATAGCTCCTGATACGTATGGTAACGCTGTAACATATCTTTCAATACCGGAATATACATCATTCCTTCAGCTAACACCGTAAAAAGAAACAATTTTAACGGATCACGATTTTTTTGATGATATTCTTCATGTAATACAATTGCATCAATTTCTTCTTCTGTAAAAGATTGAAATACACCTTCCGAAACAACAATTTTCGGATGAGTGACTCCGATAGTAAATGCTGTAACCTCTAATGATGGTAGCAAATACAATTGTTTTCCTTTTCGAGTAATCATAACTAAATTTCTCTGTAATTTTCGGCTATAGAAAAACTGTTTCCACACTCTTTTCCATACAACTAATATAGTAAATAACAATAATCCGCTCATTATGACACGAATGGTTGATAATTCTTTCATATGTTCTTGCAATTCAAAGAGACAAAACTGCGATAAAAAAAGAGCTTTATTTTCAAAGAAAAATGGATATGTAACGTAGTACACTAACATCCCAAAAAAGAGAATACCAATACTGCTTGCTAACAATATTATTTTTCGTATTTGCCACTTCATCATACTAGTCCTCTTTTTTCAGTTGATTAAGTTTTTCTTCTAACTTCTTTATTAAAGCAGGATCAGCTTGGTCTAGTTCATCTAACATGTGATTCACAACGAAATCACCAAATTCCCCCATTAATTCTTGTGTCATTTTTTTGGTTTGATTTGATAAAAAGGATTCTTTCGTTTGTACAGCACGGTATACACCGCTTCTTTTTACCGTTTGTTTTTGCAAGTGTCCTTTTTCAACTAACCGATTCATCACAGTCATCACTGTATTAAAATTCACAGGAGATTCCTCACTTAGTTTTTGCTGTACTTCTTTAATCGTAATATCCGGAGTACTCCAGATAATCTCCATAATCCTCGCTTCTAATGACCCAAAGAAATGATTTAATCCTTGCTCATTTAACTTATAATTTTGAGTGAACATGCTAATCCTCCTCTGCACTACAAATTGTAGTACACTGAGAATAAAAGGTCAAATATAGAATGATACGAACATGGAAATAAACCCCTTCTTTATTTTAGAACACATTCCCATTTTCATATTTTGTTATAGAAGGAAAGAAACTTCTCTATAGCGAAACTTTATCAATAACAAAAATCTATTAGGTGGTGCTTCATTATGAAGTTAGCTGTAATTGGCGGAGGTTACTTTGAACAAACAGATCATTTCCTTATAAATCAACGACTTATTGAATTAACTGGGAAACAATCTCCAAAAATATTATTTATCCCAACAGCAAGCAATGACGATGAAGGTTATATAAAAGAATTTAGAGAAACATTCGAGAAGCAGTTACAATGTGATGTTCACATTCTACGCTGTATAAAAGAAAGCGTTAGCGAAGATAAAATTAGTGAAATGATACATTTTGCTGATTTTATCTATCTAGGTGGAGGAAATTATATCAATATGCTTGAAAAGTGGAAGGAAAACAAAATAGACGAAAAGTTGATAGAAGCCGTACACAACGGGACATTCATTGCGGGATATAGCGCTGGTGCTATGTGCTGGTTTACAACGGGGCTTCGTTCTAATTATAAAGGAGACGGCTATATGGAAAGCGATGGCTGGAATTTAATAAACAAACACTTCTGTCCACATTACAATCAATCAGATCGAGCAAACGCTTTTCATTTATTCTTACAAAACCGTGCACGTAATACAGAAGGAATCGCTTTAGAAGATAATTGCGCTTTGTATATAACCGAAAACTCCTTTGAAATTATCGGAGATCCAGAGAAAGCCTGGGAGTTCTATATGTTTGATGGAAAACTTATGCGACATCATTTTGATGTAACTTTGAAAAGTTATTTATAAGTTATTTGTACTCATACAAAATATCCCTAAGCTGAAAACTTAGGGATATCTTTCACCTTCTATTCTAACTAACAAGTCGCGTAATCCGTTTCTTTTGCCATGAAAGCTTATAGTATCCGTATTGTAACAGTAAGCTCACAATAAATGCTGCCGGATATCCAACCCATATACCTTTTATACCAAGACTTGTGTGATACGAAAGGTAGTAGGCAACAGGAACTTCCACAAGCCAAATTGATACAACACTGATAACAGTCGGCCATAGTACCGTTCCACTTGCCCGCATTGTCGCACCAATAATTTGCGCATGACCGAAAATTAAATAACTCCATAATGTAATCATGATTAGGCTATGTGCAATTTCAATTGTATTCGGACTTGTTAAAAATAGTGATAAAATCTCTCTTGAGAACAAGTAAATGACAGCGATTAATACACCACCAATAATATAGTTCATTATAATTCCCGCTCGAACAACTTTCTGTAATCGATCAAATTGATTCGCACCAATGGACTGTGCAGCAAAAATGGATACTGTAATTCCAAGACTGACTGCTGGCATTTGTACATAACTTGCCACTTGATTCACGACTCCATAGGCTGCGGTCGCGTCAGAACCGAATCGATTTACAAATGCAATAACTGCAATCTCAGATAACGAAACTAATATCATATTAATACTTGCTGGAATACCAAGGCGTAGTAATAACTTTAATAGTTCCCAATCCATACGAAGATATTTCCGTACTGTTTCATCCAATTGTAATGGATGATTTTTCTTCTTCAAATAAATAAGCATGACAACAAACGTTATAATCGTTGATATGACAGAGGCATAAGCTGCTCCATAAACATCAAGTTTCGGCATTCCTAACCAACCAAAGATAAGAACAGGCAATAATATCATGTTCAACACTGTACTAACAATTAAAAAGTAAAATGGCGTTTTGGAATCTCCTGTACCTCGCATAAATGTTGTATATGCAAAATATAAGAATAAAACTGGCATTGAAATAAATAAAATACGTGCATAGTGGACACTCATACCAATAATGTTTTCCGGTGTTCCCATAAAACGCAGAATATCCATGGTGAATATGCTGCCTACTACCGCTAAAATAGCTCCTAGTATAAATGTGAAGGTAAGCGTTGTACCAACAACTGCTTTTACACGATCTTCGTTACGAGCCCCAAATGCTTGCCCGATTAAAATAGAACTACCCGATCCAATTCCAATTACAAATGAAACAAGTAGAAAGAACAACGGAAAAAACGCAGAAATGGCAGCTAAATCATTTACACCAAGCCATCTTCCTACCACTACCATCCCAAACAATTGTCCAACTGATTGTAATACATTACTTAAAAGCAAAGGAACTAAGAACATGGACATCGATTTCCATATCGGTTTCCCTTCCTTCTCCTGACTCTGTGATTCTGCATCTTCTTGAATGCTATCTGTCGGTGATTTCAAATTTCATTTCCCCTTTTTATTAAGAGCTTGCTCGGTTGTACCCGCGCTCTCCATATGGCTGCAATTCCTGTAGCCACTTCTCTTCTAATTTTTTCAATTCTTCCTTAGCATTAAAATAACCAGTCTCTTTCTTTTTCAAGACTTCTAGCACTTCAAATTCAAAGGCATCTGCACCGTAT
This sequence comes from Bacillus sp. UNC437CL72CviS29, assembly GCF_000482345.1. Taxonomy (NCBI): domain Bacteria; kingdom Bacillati; phylum Bacillota; class Bacilli; order Caryophanales; family Bacillaceae; genus Bacillus; species Bacillus sp. UNC437CL72CviS29. The sequence continues at coordinate 62,239 of NZ_AXVB01000010.1, forward strand.
TGCTTCCAGTCCTCTTGCAATGCTCTATTTGTATGAGAACCTACATTGAGTTCAAATCGCCTCCCACTTATCGTCTTTAAATTCATCGTACTCTCAACGTACATTTTCTGGTTTTTTGTATTTATAATACGATAAATACCCGCTTCAATCTCTATCTCTTTGTATTGCTGTTTTAATTCTGCTCTTCTATTCATTTTCCTTTCCCCTTTCTTATAACTTCACCCAATATTGACTTCCATCAGGCGTTCGATCTAGAAAACCATATTCAATTAAATACCTTCTTAAAGTTACAAAGTCTGGATATACACTTTCCAAAACTTCATTCACTTCTTTTTCGGTGTACTTTTCGTTACTATTAAATTTTTTTATTAAATGACGTAATATAATTAATTTACGTTTTTGTTTTTTCGGAAATTTCACCAGTGGACCGTCTAATCCTTCTGTAAAATGCAACTTTAAGACTTCATCATTTTCTTCTTCCGTAATATTGTACCGATCGTCCACCATCGTAGCTGTTCTATGAATGGGTACAAATTTAGATTGCACTTTTGATTTTTCTTCGGACAGTTGCATCAATGCTAAAAATACTTTCGCTTGCTTCATCCTCTCACGCAATGTGAATCGATGATTACGTATTGTCGACGTGCTTCCCCCATCCAGCTCTTTCACAATTTCTTTATCATTAAATCCCATGTAAAAAAATTGAACCATCTTCTTTTGCAAATCCGTTAAACCTGTATATTTTTTATCCAGATTCAATAAATAGTCAAACATAGATGTATGCTCATTTTGAATGTGTAATTGTACAAACTTCTCGGCTTCATATAAAACCTGATTATCTTGATAAATTACACCTTTTATAAAACTTTCTCCGCATGCTAAACAAGTATATTCTTCTGTGTCCTCTTCAAATATATATCCTTTTTTTAGTTCTTTAATGGAAGCATCCCAAAACTTCTCAGAAATATCATTCATACCAAACAATCCTCCAAACGGTTTATTAAAAACGCAAACAAATCACAATATCGTTTACCCTTACTGAATCATCTTATCACAAACAAAATAAACTTTTCAACATTTCGCTTACTTATTTACCAAACAAATTTAAAATCGTTTAGTAAATAGGCATCTCCTTCCTAATAACAGCCAATATTTCTAAAGTATTATAAACAACTGCAGAGTAATATCCCTTAATCAACTAAACCTTCAATCTAGTCTTACTTACCCTATTCACTAACTTTTCAACAAAGGAATGAACTTGTCAAAAGATAAATGCCCAAACCTGAAAATAATAAATAAATTTATAGTGAAAACCATTTTTGATCACAATAGAAATATAGAATCGTATTTCTATTATGATGCCACTCTCCATCTTCAGAATTGCATATACTATTAATAATTAAGAGAATAGAAATTCTATTCGAGAAAAAAGCCAAGATTCAAATAGAATCTTGGCTTTTTATTGTCCACTCTAATTATTCCTTCGGTGCAATCATTTTCTTTGGATCTACAATCTCATCAAATTGTTTTTCCGTTAATAACCCCGATTGTAATGCTGCTTCTTTTAATGTTAATCCCTCTTTATGAGCATGCTTCGCAATTTTCGCCGCATTTTCATAACCGATATGTGGATTTAATGCTGTAACAAGCATTAAAGAACGATTTACGTTTTGGTTAATCACTTCTTCATTTGCTTCGATACCAACCGCACATTTGTCGTTAAATGAAACTGTCGCATCGGCTAATAAACGAGCAGATTGTAAGAAGTTATATGCGATTACTGGTTTAAATACATTTAGTTCAAAGTTACCTTGGCTCGCTGCAAATCCGATGGTTGTGTCATTTCCCATAACTTGTGCCACTACCATTGTTAATGCTTCACTTTGTGTTGGATTTACTTTCCCTGGCATAATAGAGCTTCCTGGCTCATTCGCAGGAATAATAATTTCACCGAGACCACTACGTGGGCCGCTTGCAAGCCAACGTACATCATTTGCAATCTTCATTAAATCCGCTGCCAATGCTTTTAACGCACCATGTGCAAACACAACCTCATCATGACTTGTTAATGCATGAAACTTATTTGGTGCTGATACAAATTGCTTTCCTGTAAACTGACTAATTTCCTCTGCAACCATCTCACCAAATTTAGGATGTGCATTAATGCCTGTTCCAACTGCAGTACCCCCAATTGCAAGTTCTTTCATATATGTATTGCTATCCGCAATCATACGCTCCGTTTTTTCAAGCATACGGTGCCACCCACTAATTTCTTGTCCTAACGTTAAAGGTGTTGCATCTTGCAAATGCGTACGTCCGATTTTAATAATATTTTGAAACTCATTTACTTTTTTCTCTAATGTTGCTTTTAACTTTGTAATTGCCGGTAGCACTTGGTCTTCCACTGCAATCAAACAAGCAACATGAAGCGCTGTTGGGAATGTATCATTTGAACTTTGGGACATGTTCACATCATCATTTGGATGAATATGTACAGCAAGTCCTTTCTCTTCTAAAATTTGATTCCCACGGTTGGCGATTACTTCATTCACGTTCATATTCGATTGTGTTCCGCTACCTGTTTGCCATACAACAAGCGGGAAATGTTCATTCCATTTTCCTGCTAGAATTTCATCAGCTGCTTCTACAATCGCCTGAGCTTTTTCTTCCGATAACTTTCCTAATTTGTAATTACTAATGGCTGCACTTTTCTTTAAAATTGCAAATGCTTGTACAATCTCAATCGGCATATGCTCCGTTCCAATTGGAAAGTTTTCTTTACTACGCTGTGTTTGTGCGGCCCATAATTTATCAGTTGGAACTTTCATTTCTCCTAATGTATCTCTTTCAATTCTGTATTCCATGTTTTCATCCCCTTGATAATAAAATAGATACATTTTTATTGTAACAGACTTCCCTTTAAACGATAAGGATTCTCACCTGTATTTATTGATAATTCTATATTTACTAAATTATATTTCAGATGAATCAGAAGATAAGAACCAACCACAAACGCCAATCGTAATTAATACGATATAAAAAATAGCTTTCCACGTAGCGGATTGAGGGAAATCCTTATCGATTATTCCAACCATAGGGTGCGCCAGTGTTGAAACAATAAGTTTTACGCCGACCCATCCAACAATCATAAACGCTGCCGTTTCAAGGCCAGGTCTTTCACGCAATAACTTCACAAAGTAAGTAGCCGCGAATCTCATAATAATTAAACCAATCATTCCACCAGTTAAAATAACAAAAAATCTTCCTGCATCAAGACCACCTATCATCCCTTTATTTAGTGGTGTAATGGTTAATGTAAGAGCTACTGCAGCTAAGATTGAATCGATCGCAAATGCAATATCTGTAACCTCGACTTTCAGAACTGTTAACCAAAAACTACTTTTCTTTTTCGGAGTATTTTCTTCCATCCCTTTTTCTTGCTCTCCGTGCATTTCTCTTTGCCACTTCTTTTGCCGATATATTTTAACTAAACTTCTAGCAGAAAGAAACAATAAATAAATCGCTCCTACCGCTTGCATCTGCCATACATTCACAAGAAATGAAATTAAAAATAATGAGACGAATCGAAATATAAACGCACCGAATAATCCATAAAACAAAGCTTTTTTTCTATCATCTTCAGATAAATGTCTAACCATAATAGCAAGTACAAGAGCATTATCTGCAGATAAAACTCCTTCTAATGCAATAAGAATTAATATAACTCCTCCATACTCCAGCAGTAGCGATTCAGTCATCTCTCTCCTCCTGTTTTTGATACTATATATTTTGCTTTTTGATAGGGGAAATATACGAATATCACCAGAAACTAAACACCCCATAAGTTCGCATTGAACTTATGGGGTGACTTAGTACTATAGGATAAAAATTTCTAACAAATCAACGAAAGAGATAGTTTTATACTTTGCTGAAGTGTTCAGTCTTCACACTCTTCTTACATAATACATATCCTAATTCCTTTATTTGCACTCTATTTTTCACCTGATGTAGTTTCTAGTGATCTAAACGTTAAACATCCAGAAACAATATATATAACTCCTGGAAACAACAATGCATCATACGAAAAGAGTATGGAGATGATACCAATAGTAAGCATTACACTTCCATATAACCTATTGTTCATTTTATTGACACAACAAAAAATTACAATAGCTAAAATCTGTATAAGAAAAACCACGAGCGCCCCATAGGCTTGAGCTTTCCAAGAATCATCAATAACTGACCTAAAACTATACATAATAAAAAGAAAAAATGATATACAAGCTCCTACTATAGAAGCAACTAGTCCTGTTACCAATTCAACAGTACGTTTTTTCAATCTATACGCCCTCCAATATGGAAAAATTGCAAAATTCCCCAATAAACATAACAAACTAAATTACAATAATTTGTTATGTTTTGTCGAATAGAAAATAAAAAAACACTAATTCCCCCGCAAAATCCTTATAACTTACCAATAATCACACCTATAAAAACTAAAAATTCAGCCGTTCAAATTACAACCATATATCATATGAAAGTTTGCTGAAAAAACATATCTTATTTGGCTCTCATTTTACTTTACAAATTATAGAGATTTTATTTTTAGTAGTTTATCTATCATATAGTTTATAAAAAAAATCATCCTCTGCTATACGCAAAGGATGATTTTTTCTTATCTTATGATGCTTGTTTTCCTTTTTCAGCATCATCAACATACCAAATGAATTTTCCTGTATATCCATATATAACTGCTAATGCTAAGGATACAAAGCTCATCCACATAAATGGAACATATGATAATGTGGAAACACCTAGTATACCAGCCATAAAGATACCATTATCAGACCATGGAACCATACCCGAAGTTAATGTCCCACCTACTTCTGAGTTACGCGCTAATATACGGCGATCTAGTTTTAATTTATCATAGCTGTCTTGCATAATTTTTGGCGTTAAAATAAGTGATACGTACATTGCACAACCGAATACGTTTGCCAAGAAAGCAACGATTAATGTGGACAACGTTACATTTCCTGCAGAGTTTAGTTTCTTCTCAAATTTTGATACGATTACTTTTAAAACGCCGAGTTTTTCAAGTAATCCTCCGAAACCTAATCCGAAAATAATAACAGCTACTGAACTTAGCATACCATTGATTCCACCGCGATTTAGCAACTTATCAATGAAGTCCACACCTGATTCAATAGAGAAACCGTTATATGCTGTTCCAATTGCATCTCCAAAATTCATACCTTGGAAAAGCGTTGCCCAAATTGCACCGAGAAGCGCTCCCATTGCAATTGTTGGCATTGATGGTTTTTTCATTGCTAATAGTACAATAACAATAACCGCTGGAACAAGCATCCATATTTTAATATCAAAGTGCTTTAATAAAGCTTCTTTTAAAAACTCCACTTTATTTAAATCAACATTATCTCCACCATACATCCATCCGGCAACTGTAAACATAATACCAGTAATAATATATGCCGGTATATCTAATACAAACATCGCGCGAACGTGTGCAATAACATCTACTTTTGCCATTGAGGCAGCAAGTACTGTACTATCAGAAAGTGGGGATAACTTATCTCCAAAGTATGCCCCTGAAAGTACCGCTCCAGCAACTAGTGGAAGCGGTAAGCCAAGACCTTCACCGATTGCCATCATGGCAATACCAGCTGTACCAACTGTTCCCCACGATGTACCTGTTGCAATAGAAGTAATTGAACAAATAATTAAGGTTGCTAATAAGAAGATACTCGGATGAATAAATTCTAATCCGTAGTAAATCAATGTCGGTACAACACCGCCAGCAATCCATGTTCCAATTAGTGCTCCTACAGCAACTAAAATAAGAACAGCTTCTAATCCATTGGAAATTCCTTTCGTAATTGCATCTTGCAATTCTTGATAACGAAACCCTAACCTTAGTCCAAGCGCAATTACTAAAAACCATGAAATAAATAGCGCTAATTGAATCGGCAAATTAAAGATCGTTTGAAAGGAAAAGACAACTGCAAGAAACAGTAATAAAAGAATAATGATTTCTGGAATCGATGGTAATCTTACACTTTTCATTTGCTTCTCTCCTTACAAGTCGATAATATGATATATGTCGCCTAATATGTACTTTTACATACAATGCATAACGACAAACTATAATTTTCACATTATTCCGATTTGTTTTTTTAGTATAATAAATATACACCTTTTCTATTGTAAAAGTAGAGCTGATATTTCGCAATGAAAATTATAAAAAATATTGTATTTTTATTTACAATTAACAAAAACAAGTAAAAAATCCCTAAAAAAAGAAACAGTTGAGCAAAATTGTTCAACTGTTTCTCTTTTTATCACTTCACGACCTACTTATTGATTATGCACTTCTTTTTCTTCTTCAATTAAAACATTTAATATATACGTATATTGTTTTACAAATTCAATATATGTAACACGCGCTCGATTAATGAGAGTTCGTAATTATTGGGGGTCACGAATCAAAATTTCACTTTATAGAACAAGCACTTTTTGTAACACATCATCTAATACATATTGTTTGTGTACAAGTGAAGAAACCATACCGCTTTGCATCCCTCTATATGCTGGAAGAAACGTAATTATATCGCCTACTCGATATGTCTCACTATCTGTTATATCAATGATTAAATGATCACTACTTCCGCCAAGAATCTCGATATGCCCATCAAGTGGATATAGCCCACTAATATCAAGATCTTGTCGACCAATCGCAACAATGGCTCGCAATCGTTCTCCTTTTTCTTCAAAACATGGAACTTGACCGAAAGCGTTTTTTCCAATCACACCTCTAGGCATCGAAGGCTTTCTTTTAACCTCAATAATCTCAGCTTCTACTGAAAATATATCTTGGTACATAAAAGGAATGTTCTTCCCATATGCTGTTTCTTTCCCAAGAAAAATAGCCTCACCAATACGAAGAGAATTGACCCGCCCTATTTCTTTCCTTTGTAAGATAAGCGGTAAGGAACTGGAGTTTCCACCCGAAATAATGGAAAGTGGCTGCGCGATTGTTTCTTCCACTAGCTCAGTCAATTGTGTTAACTCTAGCAAAGAAGATTCAGTTGGAATCACACCGCTAAAACAAGTAAAATTGGCTCCAATACCAACAAGCTCTATCCCCTGTATCCCCACTACTCTTTGGGCAATCTCCACCATTTGCACAGGCAACATACCTTCGCGAAGGTCTCCTAAATCTACCATTAAAATGATCTGATGTATTTTCCCATATTTCGTCGCAGCCCTTCCCAATGCCTCAATCACGCAGAGTTCAGAATTCAAACTTATATCTGCAGTTAGAACTGTCTCCTCTACTTCTGATAAAGCTGGTGTTCTAATTAAAAGAAGTTCCGCACTGTTTCCCATCATTTTACGGATTTTATGAAGATGCTGTAATCTTGAATCTGCAAATTTTGTAAATCCAGCTTCTTTCAAAATTCCGATTACTTGTGTTGCAGCACTTACTCCTTTTGTAACTGGAAAACATGAAACATTTGCATGCTCACATAATCGTTTTATCATAATGGCATTATGCTTTAATTTTGAAAGGTTTATTTTCATGATGGGCCGCATTTTTATTCCTCCTACATACAAAGTGGATTGGGGAAATTTGTATATAAATACGATTTCGCTTGATCATGTATTCTCATCGAAAATAATGCCTTAGTCTCAATACAAGGTGCAAATATTGCTGCTCGTTGCTCTTCTGTTACCCCTACCATAAAATCTTCCACCACAGCTGCAACAATTCTCCACAACTCTTTTTCCTGTATATCATCAACTGCTCGAGCCAATGTAAATAGCAAATCCCCAAAATGATTTTGCAATACAGAATGAATAAACTTGTTATATACTTCAGTCATATTCTCTGTAAATAATGCTGCTTCTTTCATAATCGAGAGGTCTATCAATTCCGCCAATTTCTCTTTATAAATTCTTACTCCACCAAGATCACGAATGAGAATACGTTGTACTTCACCATTTTTTGTCACAATAATAGAATTTTGCATATGTCCTTCTAGGGCAATCCCATATCGTACAACAAGTTCTAACAATGGCAACATCACTTTCTCAGTATAATGAGCAATATAATAGAATATCTCTTTTTTACCGATTTCCTCTTTGTCAAAATATGTACGCATTATATCTAAAATGACAGATTCGTTTTCTTTTAATGGATTATCGGCTGTTAAACTTGCACCAACCCATAATAATTCTCCTTCTCTTCTATACTGATTGGGATCATCCCGTAAAATAAATGCTAAATTACGTCCTAAATCCCTAGTATTCGGTTTAGAAAAATAGGCTCCTACTCGTTCCCTTACAACAACAATAGACTGCTCTAAATTTTGTTCCTTTGTATAGATGCCATCTAATACTTTTGATAATAGTGGGCCATTTACTGTTATTTCTGGTGACACGGTACGAACTGCACTCGTTGCTTGCGCTCGCACTGGAAGTTTCACGTGATATGGTAATTTTAATACATTCATTGTTCGAAATGATAATGTTGCACGTGAAGATAGTTGATATGGCACTGGAATAATCCACCCCTCTTCTAACTCTGAACCATATTCTTCTTGTAATACATGTTCATACTGCCATGGGTGAATGAGAAATGGATAATAATCTTCCATTCTTTTTTCTTTATTTACAAGTAATGTGTGCACTGCTTCATATAACTCTGGTGAATTTTCATATATAAGTGGTTTCTGCATGTGATCTCCGGTTACTTCAGCTACTTCTTTATGAACGAGAAGAACATGTAACGGAACAACATGTTCAAATTCTGGTGCATACAATTTCACTTCTTCTCTTGATAAACCAAGTTTCGTTTTCGTAGATGGATGAAGCGGATGTCCCTCAATAACAAGTGATTCCGTATAAGTAAGCTCATCAAATGGTATACATGCTTGTAAAGCTTTTAAAAATTGATATAAATTGTTAGGCTTTGTTTTTGTTGCAAACAAAACGTTTGTCTCTAATTGTTGTTTCACCCATTCTTGTTTCCGATTCCATGCTTCGTATGCTAGTGCTAAATTGGTTACACTGTTTTCCAATTCTTCTTGTAAAGACTGTGAAATATGAATACGAAAGAACGGGGCAACTTCTTCCCAAAACATTGACAATGAATCAATCCACCGTATATGTCCACGAACTTTAAAACGAATTGGGAATATAAACTCGTATCGTTCAAACGCTCCCTCTTGTTTTACTTCTAACAATAATTCCGCATCGTTCATACTATCTACAATCTCTATGCCATGCTCATGTTTCAATATTGCACAGTTCTCTTGTAGCACTTTCTCTCGAATCAATGCATTGCAAAAACGATTTAAAATACTACGTTCTGCTTTTACTCTATTAACTTGTTTTCTTTGCATGGACAAATTCCTTCACCTTTCCTTTTTGCTGTTTCAGTTTTATAAATTGAAATAAAGACGGGATCATACATATAACTCCCATTAAAATAAATGTTTGAGCAATACCAACATATTCAATGGAATAACTAACTAAAATAGAACCAAGTGGTATCATCCCTCGATCCATCAGTACTACACTAAGCATAAGTCCCCTCTCTTCTTCACGGACATGATGCTGAAAATAGACACGGTTACTTGATCGTAATAACTGACCAAATAGACCAATAGAAAATAAAAGAATAAAAAATACATATATATTACTAACAATCAGTAGTGCTAAAGAAATTGAAAATGCAATTAAGCTAACATTATACAGGCGTACTTCTGAAATATATGTCAATGCTTTTGGAAGAATCACAGTAGCTATGATTGCACCAATTGCAGCTGATGACATAGCGATTCCAAACACTTCTGCTTTTCCCGTAAATTGCTTTGAAACAAGCGCTGGTAAAACCGATGTATAGGAAAAACCAAAAGCCATTGTAATAAGTGATGTCACAAAGATATTTCTTCCCATTTTGTCATAAGAAAAATATGCAGCAATTTGTTCCCAACTCGCTTTTTTCTTTTCTTTTCGCTTTTTCATTTGGTGATCTTTCATTGGTATCACAAGAATCCAAGCAATAAGTGCACAAACAGCCTGCATCATAAATGTTAATTCGATATGCCCTGCTGCAATAAGAAATCCTGCTAATGCCGGACCAGTTGATCGACAAACATTCATGACAAATGAATGCATGGAAATCAGTTTGCTAATTTGATTATTTGTATCAATATCTGAAAGAAGTGTATTCCGGTTTGGTGTTTCTAATGCACTAATGACCCCACGAATAAATGAAAAAAGTAAAAAGATAAAATATGAAGGAGTAACTAAAGCAACATAAACCGCAAGTAAAGTTGTCAATACAAATCCCCATAAGGAATATGATTTCATTAATTTGACACGTGGATACAAATCACAAAGCTTTCCTGCATAAACACTAAATAATACGATTGGAATGAGTCGTACAAAGTTTAACCATCCTAAATATGTCGCGCTATGGTACAAATCATAGACATACCAATTAATAGCAGTCATTCCGAGCCAATTCCCCATAAACAAAAAAAATGAACTACCAAAAAACAGTTTTCGAATAAGAATCACCTCAAATTTTTTGTTGCATTTTTTAATCCACTCTTTATAATTGAAATTGATTATCGTTATCACTTTAAAGACAATATAAAATATTCTCTCTTTTTTGTAAAGAGCTAAAATTGAGAAAGGTGGTTTCTATGCACTTACACAGCATTCATTCATTTGAGGTAGAAGAACAAACATTATTTTCTTTTTTACAGCAAAACCATCCACCGCTACATGAAATATATAAGCAAAATTTATATAAAGGTCGGAACGGTATATTAGAACGACTACTATCTTCTGTCATCCGAGAAAATATAAGCAATCTAATGGATACTGTGGTGACATTTCAAAAGTCAGCGAAGACGTTTGTTTCTATTTCAGCGTACCGTTGTCCAGATTATTTACTAGATTATATACATACACACCAGAAGAGTTTTGAAAAATATTCCATAATACAAGCTTTATATTTTAAGAAACAAGACTGCTACTTACTCGTACCAGTTCAACAAATGTATGCTTTCGAACGTCCAATTGTAAACGGGCCATACATGCTCATATCACTATCTGAGCAAAAAGAAATTACACATCCAAATGAAGTGTTAGCTTTAATTTTTCAAGAAGGTTGGAAAGGACAGTCTTCTTATTTTCATATGTTCGAAGAGGATTTAGCTAATAGTGCTGCTAATTTATCGCTTGCCTATACATTTCATGAACAGTCTACTGAGGTATCAACATTAGAAGCAGCTGCACAAACAGATAATCATTATGCTTTTTTTGAACAGCTTGTTATTGAAGGACACCCTTGTCATCCTGGAGCAAAAATGCGAAAAGGCTTAAACCCTGAAGAAACAATTGCGTATTCAGCAGAGTTTAAAAATACGATTCCACTTCGATTTGTAGCCGTTCATAACAAAGAAGTAAGTACTGCGTTTATGAAATCACAAGATTGGAATCCTATCATCTTTTCTTTAGAACCTGTACTGAAAGCCGAGGCAGAGATTAGGCTAGATGATAGAATAGATGATTATCTTCTATTACCTATCCATCCTTGGCAAACGATGCATACATTGCAAGAATTATACAAAACAGAAATTGAACAGAAAAAAATTATTATTTTTGATTATGAGGCGCCTTATGTAGCTGGTATGTCATTTCGTACCATCTTCCCAGCACAGTATGATACAAGAAAACCTCATTATAAGTTAACAACGAATGTTCATTTAACAGGAGAAGTGCGAACCTTATCAGAACAAACGATTCATAACGGTCCACTGATGAGTAATATATTACAAAAAATTATAAAAGAAGATACAAGTATCGATGAAAGAAGATTTATTCCGATTATGGAATGTGCTGGCGCACATTTTCTCAGTGCAAATGACTCTAATATAGATTTGCAAACTTTGAGAAGTGAAAATCTTGCATGTGTCATTCGTGATAATGTATACTCCTATATAAATAAAGATGAATGGGCTATTGTCGGTTCTGCTCTTGTTGCATCTGCACACGGAGCGAATCAACCACTTATTGTTGAACTTATCGAACTATATAAAGTAAAGAATTGTCTACCATTACATGATGCAATCGTTTCATTTATTGAAAAATATGTAGCTAACGCTTTAACTGGATTTATTCCACTTATGGTGAAGTACGGAATCGGCTTAGAAGGCCACTTGCAAAATACAGTACCTGTCTTTAAAAAAGATGGCACACCAGACCGACTTCTTGTTCGTGATTGGGAAGGCATTCGTGTTCACCGTGGTCGTTTACAACAGGAACGGCTTGACAGTACAAACTTCCATCACAAATCACGCATTTTAGTTGATGATGAAAAGAGCGTACGAAACAAGGTATTTTACTCCGTTATGCAAAATCACTTTGGAGAGTTATTTATTCATGTAAGCCGTTTCTATAACATAGACGAACAATTGCTTTGGAATATTGTAAAACGAGTCACAAAAAATATCTTTTTAGATTTACAACAAGACTCACGCTATACAAAAAACGCAACAACTGATTATGATATCTTCTTTGCAGAAAAGGTAGACTATAAAGCCCTGACGCTAATGCGAATGATGGGGGAAGCTCACTCCTATTTTTATGTAAAAGTCGATAATCCATTGTATAAATAACAAAAAATCCTTCTTTTCTCATTAGAGTGAAGAAGGATTTTCTTTGCTTCATGTACAAGATCTTTATTTTTAAGATTATACAGGCTTAATATGAGAAAAGGTATAAAGTATATCAATAATATACCAACTCCTAAAAGGACAATGTCATGATTTAATATATTTCTCCTATTTCAAATTCAACTTATAACTTTCAAAAGTATCTTCTAAAAGCATCGTCTCCAAATAATATGATTAGCTGCTTCACTTCATCATTGCGGCAAAGCATCATACACATATGGATCTTTTGGCTTTTCCATTTTTTCTACTTTACTAACTTTTACAAGTGGAAACAGTACCCCTTTATACGTCGTTTCATCTAATATCCCTGTAACTTTCACCCACGTTTCTTCTGGAAGAGTGTTTATTTCATTTCCAGAAACAATCATTCCCCACACAGCGGCATCTGCAACACAACATGTAATTCCATAGCGAGCGACTACTACTTTATCTTCCTTTACTTCTTTATCATGATAAACAAAACCCGTAAAAGTTATCTTTTTCCCTTTAAATCCAAGCACATCTTGACCGATTACATTCATCGTTTGAATATAATTTTGATTGTCTACTTGAATTGTATTTTGCTTCAGTATGTTTTTTTCTAATTCTTTTTGTGACTGCTTTTGCGTAGGAAGGTTTTGAATAGGTTCTTCTTCTTGATCCACTAATAGTTCCCTCCAATCGGAACTTGTGGATTGTTGCTTCGCTCCTGCACTTTGATTCATGCCACGTTTTGCTGCTACGCTACCATCAAGTGTCACATTAGAAAATAAAAATGCACTCACAATCGGAATTAAAAAAATTGCGTATAGCATACAAATTCCAATTTTTGATTTTGGAACTGTATGATTTTTACAGCAGTTACATCCTCTTTTTTTCTCCTCATTCCCATTCCATACTTGTAAGCAGCCTAAAATTAGCGAAAGAAAAAACGCAAAATAGATAAACTTTATCATTTTTGGTGCAACAAAATAATCAATATTCCCTGTTACCAATAGTTTAAATAGAAGCATTGCAAATCCAAGTAAAATAATCCCCCGAATATATGTATGAAATTCTTGTTTACTTTGCTTTTTCATTATCGTCATCTCCTAACTCATTGCAAACTGAACAACGATATATACACTAATCGTGACAATTCCAATAAAGAAGAAAACAAATCTTTTTTGAAAGTAAGCAAATAACATCAATGTATTTTTCAAATCTAACATCGGCCCAAATACTAGGAAAGCAACGAGTGCTTTTACTGAAAATATATGACCAAATGAAGCTGCGATAAATGCATCTGCTTCTGAACAAAGCGATAGTACATAGCCAAAAGCCATCGTGACAAAAGGTGAAATTACCTCGCTATTTGCAATTTCTACAAGCAAGTTACGATCTAAAAATGTTTGAAATAAACTTGCTAAGAACGCACCAATTAATAAGTACCTGCCTGTATCAAAAAATTCATCCACTCCATGACTTATTACATCTCGCCAACTTTTTTTCTTCTCATCATGAGTAATCACTTTTTGTTCTTTTAAAATACTTTTATTACGGTATACATAATACACAACTAAGCCTATCAATAATGCAACAAATAACGCTAACCCAAAACGAGCATATACAACATTTGGATTCGTTCGAAATGCATAATACGTTGATAAAAACACAATTGGATTTAAAATTGGGGCACTTACTAACATCACCATTCCTACATGGGAGGGTAACCCTTTCTGAATTAGCCTTCTTACTACAGGAATGATGACGCACTCACACATTGGAAAAATGACACCAACAAAAGCTGCTGGAATCATTGCAACAATTGTTGACCTTGGCAATATTTTTTGAATCATCTCCTCTGTTACGAATACTTGAATAACCGATGAAACAATAACACCTAATAAAATAAATGGTACTGCTTCAAAGAAAATACTTAAAAAAATTGCATTCACATTTAGCCATTCTTTTGGAATACTTTTGTGCAAGTTTGCTAGATTTGTAAAATCTACAAAAAATAATAAAAAAAGAAAGATTGCAATGAGAAGCGTACCAATTAACTCTTTTGATATTCTATTAAAAACCAACTTCCTCACCTCCGTTTTATTCATATTTAATCGTATGCTTGTCCTCTTTTTCTATGACAATCCCAAACATTTTTCATACTTCATTCCTATTCGTAAATCGTAATCATTATGATTTATTGTTGCATTTCTTTCTAAAGTCATTTATTATAAAACGTAATGATTACGATTTAACAGGAGGTATATACAATGAAAAAAGTGCCCATTACCGTTTTAAGTGGTTTTTTAGGCTCTGGAAAAACAACATTATTGAATCATATTTTGACAAATAGAGAGGGCTTAAAAGTAGCTGTCATTGTAAATGATATGAGCGAAGTAAATATTGATGCCGCACTTGTGAAACAAGGAGGCCTTTCTCGTACAGAAGAAAAATTAGTAGAAATTCAAAACGGCTGCATCTGTTGTACCCTACGAGAAGATTTAATCATTGAGGTAAACCGTCTTGTAGAGGCAGGGGATATTGACTACATTGTGATTGAATCTTCCGGCATTAGTGAACCTATTCCTGTTGCACAAACATTTACGTATATAGATGAAGCACTAGGAATTGATTTAACGAGCAAGTGTCGTCTTGATACGATGGTTACTGTAGTCGACTCAAATCGATTTTGGGATGACTTTGCCGCTGGGGAAAGTTTACTAGATCGAAAACAAGCAATTGATGAAACAGATACACGAGAAGTTATCGATTTACTAATTGATCAGATTGAATTTGCAAATGTTATTCTTTTGAACAAAGTGGATTTACTAGAAAAGGAAGATGTTATCGAACTCCATCTTCTATTACAAAAGTTAAATCCTAGTGCAAAAATCATTGAATCTTCATTTAGCGCAGTACCACTAAATGAAATTTTAAATACAAATTTATTTAACTATGATGAAGCTAGCCAAGCAGCTGGTTGGATTCAAGAGTTAAATAATGATCACCATACGCCAGAAACAGAAGAATACGGCATTAGTTCCTTTGTTTATCGCCGCAAACGTCCATTTCATCCTGTTCGACTTATGAATTGGTTAAAAAACTGGCCATTAGATATCGTAAGGGCAAAAGGTTTTTTCTGGCTCGCATCTCGTAACCATATGATGGGAATTTTGTCTCAAGCTGGATCTTCGATTACAATCCAAGGAGCTGGTGAATGGGTTGCAGCATTACCTGCAGCTGAGCAGCAGCAAATAATTGCAGAAGAACCAGAAGTCTTAAAAAATTGGGATAAACAGTACGGAGATCGCATAACAGAATTAGTCTTTATTGGAGTTGAAATGAATCAATATCATATTGAGCGCTCTTTGGATACATGCTTATTAACTGATGAAGAAATGAGACAGGATTGGGATGATTTTGTTGACCCAATCCCACCTTTTACCGTGGTATCATAATAAAAAGTGAAAAAACAAGATGGTTTCCCTAAAAGGTTACCATCTTGTTTTCGTTTATTCTTTAGAGTTACTAGACCTATTTATTACATTACTCCATATAACAAGTACAATTGTACTTATAACAACAAAAAGTCCATAACCAATCCCCACAGCGTCACCAATTGCTTCTAATCCAAATGGTAATAGAGCGGTAGTAATTCCTATTACATAAGAAAAAAAACCAGCTATTTTTGCAAGTTTTTCTTTATCCCCTACAAAGGTCTCTTCTTGATATCCTGCTAAGAGAAATAACCTCTTTTTTATGTGAATTTGGTATCCCAAAATGATAATGAACATGGCTAAAAGGAAACAAATTATAAACCCACCAATCATCAAATCACTCCTTTACAATATTTTACCACAATTATATCCATTACTCATCTGATTCATTTTAAAAATTCTGTTTATTTTTAATATTACTCATGATATATTACATATTGTATTCGATATTTCAATTAAATTTCTTTCTGAAAGGAGAACCTAGCTATGAATTCAGGAAGATTGAAAGGCATTATTATGGTTATTACAGGTGCTAGTTTATGGGGTTTATCTGGTACTGCTGCACAACAACTTTTTCAACAAGACAATGTCTCTACAGAATGGTTAGTTACAATCCGCTTACTTATATCCGGAAGTATTTTGCTCTTATTCTCCTCATTTGGCAATAAAAAATCAGAAGTGCTTGGCATTTGGAAACAAAGGGCCGATGTAAACAGAATGATTCTGTTTGGATTGTTAGGTATGCTCGCAGTGCAATATACATATTTTGCATCTATTAAGGAAGGCAATGCTGCAGTTGCAACATTATTACAATATTTAGCGCCAATATTTATCACCGTTTACCTTATCTTCAAATGGAATATTCGTCCTACTAAAATCGATTTTATTTCGATCATACTCTCTTTAATCGGAACCTTTTTCTTACTAACGAATGGATCTATTGATAATTTAGCTGTTTCAACTCCAGCTATCATTTGGGGCATTTTATCTGGTCTGTCACTAGCATTCTATAGCCTTTATTCAAAGGAATTATTAGAGAAATGGTCTTCATCTGTCATTGTTGGGTGGGGAATGATTATTGGAGGCATTGGTGTAACCGTCGTACACTTTCTCTCCACAAATGAATTTATCTTATTATCAGGCATGAAATATTTACAGCCTAATAATCTTTTCCTCATTACATTTGTGGTTATTTTCGGTACACTTATCGCATTCTATTTATACTTAGATAGCATCCGCTACCTTACACCGAAAGAGACTACACTATTTGGTTGTACGGAACCACTTGCAGCTATTATTTCTTCTGTTCTCATTTTGCATGTTCCGTTTCAATCATTTCAATTATTAGGCGCTCTCTGTGTTATTGCAATGGTACTTGTACTAAGCAAGAAGCCAGATGAAAGGAAACCGAAACTACAATTTGTTGATACGAGAAAGCAAAATATAAAGTGAAAGGAAATGTTTTATCTTGCCTATTCCTCAAAATTATCGAAAGCAAGAAAGGGTATCTGCTAAATCACTCGTTTTACATCAATTACAAGATTGGATTATCGAAGGTGTTTTACAACCTAATGAGAAAATTAATGATGGAGAGCTGGCCGAAGCTTTAGGTGTGAGTAGAACACCAGTTAGAGAGGCACTGCAAGTATTAGAGCTTTCAGGACTTGTGGAGATGGTCCCTGGACAAAAAACGAAAATTGCTCCTATAAAACTAGAAGATATATCTGTTATTTATGAAACAATTGCTGGCCTTCATACGATTATCGGAAAACAGGCAATTCATCAAATAAATGAAAATGATTTGATAAGACTTTCTGAAATAAACTCAGCATTTATAAATGCCATAGATGAAAAAAATTCGAAACAAGCATTACACTTAGATATCCAATTTCATAATACAATCGTATCAATCGCTAAAAATACATACATCGAACCGTTCTTAGCAAGCATCCAACTTCATGTATTACGTCTTGAATACCTATTTTTCCAAAATTTCATTCCTGCGCGTCAATCGATTGAAGAACACAATTTAATCATCGAAGCATTAAAAAACCAAGATGCAGCACAAATCGAAAAAATCATGTCCAAAAACTGGTTGCGGCCAATGAAAGAAATACAAAAAATAATCTCTGCTAAATAAATAAAGACCCCTCCTTGTTTTTTTCCAACTTAGGGGGGTCTTCATTTACTATTCTATATGACTATGCGCGAACTTCGGCATATTTTTTAATGTCCCTATACTCTTTTTCTAGTTCCTCTAAAGAAAGCTCGTATAATTGTCGATCAAGAATTTTAAACACACCAGCTCCAATTAACTGGTCAATTAACTGCCTCCTGCGAATTTCAATAGCAAAACGGAGTTGACTACTCATCTTTTTAAAAACCCCTTTCTACAATAACTGAAAATGATAATCCTTATCAATTACCACTTTGATTATAAAGATGATATTTTAGAAGTAAAGTAATATGATGAGATATTTACCTTACAACTGTTTGTGGCCACATTATATATATGTATGTTGCAAGAATGAGTTTATGACACTTTTTATCATCTTTTTTCTTTCATACTTTGCAAAGTGGTTCTTTACGTATATATCCTCTATTTCTATTTGTCTCGTAATATGTCCTACATAAAACCTATCCTTCAATAAACGTGTCGCTTCTGCTAGTACGCCTTGTGTCTTCTTATCATTTCCTTTTTCTCAACCTAAAAATATGACTATTTCTTTTTCTTTCTCATATTGTTTAATACTGTAAGAAATGTAAAGGAGGATATAAAATTGAAGCGATTATTTCTTTGTATGGAACGTGAACTTCTTGTTGTAGAAAAAAGAAATGAAGAGTTTCAAGTTCAATATCACTTACAAAATATACAACCTACTTGTATTGCGGTTGATCCATTTCAACCAAATCGTATCTATTGCGGCACCTTTGGCCGAGGATTATGGGTAAGCGATGACCGAGGTGATTCTTGGAGACCAATTGGAGATTCTTACCGCTATTTTGACTTTCCTAAAGAAGATGGTATTTTACATTCTGCTATTACTTCGATTGCTATTAGTCCTATTAAACAAGTTAATGGCTACGGCATTGTTTATGTAGGAACGGAACCTAGCGCGTTGTTTTATTCAGAAAATGGTGGTGCAACATGGAGTGAGTGTAAGAACATGAAATCATTACTTTCTTCATACACATGGGCATTTCCACCTCGTCCTTTTACACATCATGTTCGCTGGATTACAGTCGATCCAAATAAACAAGATACAATACATGTATCAATTGAAGCAGGCGCTATCATTCGAAGTAAGGATAATGGCCAAACTTGGGAGGATAAAAAATTCGGCGCTCCTATTGATGCTCATCAACTACTTATGCACCCACAGGCCCCGAATCGTCTGTATGCATCATGTGGCGATGGGTTTATGGGCGGACCTGACCGTGCATATCTTGAAAGTTATAATAGCGGAAGCAATTGGACTTCTTGTAGCGAGGGCTTAGAACACCACTATTTATATAGTATGGCTATCGATCCTGGTGATTGTGATACGATACTGGTCTCTGCTGCACCAAGTGCTGACCTAGCTCACCATCGTATACCTTATGAATCTTATATTTATCGAAAAACAAAAAACACTCCTTTCCAAAAAATGCAGCACGGGCTACCTTCAGCAATCGGAACTGTCATCTCTATGCTTGCAACAAATCCTGCCGAACCCCATACATTTTATACTTTAAATAATAATGGTGTATTTCAGTCTTTAGATAGCGGGCAAACTTGGGAGCAATTAAACATTCCTTGGAAAGAAGAATACAAAACGCAACATCCACATGCTTTATTGATTACTTCCTAACAGAAATAAAAGGGCTGTCTTATTTTCATAAGACGCCCTTTTATTTCTGTTATTTCTTTAAATCAATCACAATATCATCTAAAACGATTTTTTTATTTTTTGCTTCTTTTTTAGGTACTTCAATCTTCTTCTCTTTTCCGTCTCTCATTTCTACCCCGCCATGATTTTCGGGGGTATGAATTCGTAAGTTAACACGAGGAGTGATAATAAGTTTCGTTGCATTTTCATTGAGCTTTTGAAATGTGTCACTCCAATGAATATTATAGGAATCCTTACCTGATCCACCATTTCCTTCTCCAGAATAATGATTACCTAAATCATCTTTAACTTCCAACTCAACATCTACAGCATCCCATTCCTTCCTTGTATTTTTAGAAACTTCTTGATTGTAATAAAGAATAAACGATATCGGTGACACTGCCACCTTTTCCATATTTACTTTTACGCCTTCTTTTTCGGAACTTCCACTAATTGTTTTTTCTTTACTATCCATTGCCTTTACAGTAAGAGCAAAATTCCAATTCCCTTTTATTTCTTTCTTTTTATCCGGTATTTCTATTTTGTCTATATTCCATCTAAGGTTTATTTTGTCTTTCTTATTACTGCTATGATGTGTCGTTGTCGCCATACCTACATACTTTTTATCTGCAACTTTAGAAATTTGAGAACTTCCTGTTCCTCCACCAGCCTCCATTATCTCTAACCCACCTAATATAATTGGGTCATCCCCTAAATCTTGCTCACTTTCCATTGAATACGTTATTGATACACTTCGTCCATCAGAAATCACATCATTAATCGTAACTTTAATCCCATTATTTTCTCTCGTCATATTTAACTCAGTAGAAAACTCTTTATAATTTTCATAAAGTCCCGTTCTACCATTATCTAAAAACCGAAAAATATCCCCTACAATTGGAAGCCCCCCAGCGTAAGTAGGAAATCCAATTCCAAGCGTTGCAACTGATAACCCTACTAAAACAGATGCAGCAGCGACACTCTTTTTCCAGTTTCTCGTTTTTTTCTTTTTATGTATAACCTGTTTTAAATTTCGTTTCACTTTTTCTTTTTCAAATTCATAGACCTTCATTTCCTCTAAGTCTTTTTCATCTATATCAACATCATTTAATAATTCATAAATATCTTTCATATCACACTACCCCCCAGACTAATATTCATAGCATTTTGTTGTAGTTTCTTTTTCCCACGATAAATTCGATTATCTATCGCAGCCCTCGTTAAACCTAATTTCTCTCCTATCTCCTCCGTTTTTAAACCGAGAAGATATTTCATCATGAACACCTTTTGGTCTACGGGATCTAATTGATTAATAAGCTTTATCAATTCTTCTCTATCTTCCATAATAATTAATTCATCTTCTACCGATTTTTCCATGATTAAATTGAATTCATCTGAAATAATTTCTATTTTCTTATTTGCTTTTCTGTAATAATCAATCGCTTTAAACTTAGCAATCGCTGCAATCCACTTCTTAAAATCGTCTGAATCTCCATGAAACTTTTCAGCATTATTCCAAATCGAAAGAAAAATATCATTGATACATTCATCTATCAATCCATCATTTTGAAGCGGAACAAGAACTTTATGCGTTATGCCCTTTATTAATGGTAAATATATATCGACAATAAACTCTAATGCATCTTCTTTTTGCCGCTGCAACCTTTTTATAAAATTTTTCTCATTTGATTTCATCTCACAATTCCCCTTATTTTGTTGTAAAAGCTTTTACACCCTATATAACGTACAGGAAAATTTTTTCTCTCACATTTATCATCATTTTCTTAATTTCAAAGGGTAATTATATTTTTTCATATACAGCAAACCTTCAATATATGAGAAATCCACCGAAGGCTCGTTCGAATTAAATTATATAAATTCCACGCTGATTCTCATCTATGTAAGAAAAATAAAATAAGCTTAGAATGTATCTATCCTAAGCTCACTTTTTCAAAAATATTATTTTGTACATTCTCTATTTTCCGTATCAATAGACCACCCAATTATGGTCGCACAATCTCTTCCCTTCCATTCAAGCACGCTTGCTAATGCAGGCTCAATCTGAAGACAATCCCCCCTATGCAGCACTTCAAGTAAGGACTGATCATCATGAAACGTTTGCTGATCACACTCTAACATACCGTCTGTTGCCAAAACAATATGATTCATTCCTTTCTCTAATCCACGAACTCCTGAAGTGAAACACGGCGTATTAGCAGCAAACACATTTTTTCTTCCAATATACTCGTAGAATTTACGTTTATTTAATCTTCCTTTTCCATTCTGTAACTGTTCTGAATGAAATAAATATGCAAAGCACTCTCCTACTGATAACCAATATAGGAACTCACCTTTTCGCAAACAAATTAAACACGCAAGTTCTTCATTTTCTTGTTCACTTTTCTCAATAAACGATTCATCTGTAAATAACGCTAATAAATACATATGTGTATGATGAAACGCGAGGTGAACTGGATATGAGAACAATTCCTGTAACTTCTCTTTTCTTTCCGAAATTGCTTCTATTATATAATGTATCTTTTTCGTTTTATGATGAGCATCAAAGATCATAACAAATTCAAATTCTAATTGCGGGTCCCACCAAGCTAGTACTGCATCTCCTCTTTCATACGCATCACTCTCTTGATTCCCACCATATATACCAACTGAAAGAGGACCACATTTTTCAACATGTATCTGATCTAAATACATCTTTTCATGACTAATCCATTTAAATGTATACACTTCAATCATCCTCTCTCTTGCTATTTGTATGCCTTTACACTAAGAGTACCGTAAATTTCAAGAAAAATAAACTTTTTCAATTTTTTTATGTGAAATAGAAGGAATTTACTTCTCACAAAAAGAATATATCTTATTATACGATATAAATAACAAACGGAGGATTTTATCATGAAGAACATCAATCAAAATTGGGAAACCATTTATTATCACTTACGGTATGAATATACAGACAATCTTTCTCACCAAGCCATTCGGATTCTTCAAATCATTTCTCGAGAAACGGAGACTACAATTGGGAAAGTTGCATCTGAATTAGGCTTATCTCATAATACAGCATCAGAGCATGTGAAACGCCTTATCCAAAAAGGATTCGTTATAAAGGAGCGAAATAAACGAGATGAACGAGTCGTTAATCTCGCATTGACCACAGAAGGTAAAGAAGCTTTAGCAAAACATACATTATTAGATGAAGAAAAATTAAAAATATTAGAAGCTCAATTTTCAGAAGAAGAACAACAATTACTTGAAAAGGCTTTTTCATTACTAGCAAAGGAGTCAAAATATGCATTTCCTCGTTAAGGTAATCGTCTCTGCTTTAATTATTGGCGGTGTAACTGAATTCGCTAAACATTATAGTACGCTTGGCGGTTTCATAGCTGCCCTTCCACTTATTAGTTTACTTAGCTTGTTTTGGATTTCTGTTGAAGGCGGGAGTAAACAAGATTTAAGTCAATTTGCTTTAGGGGTATTATATGGATTCCCCGCATCAGCACTACTATTATTTATTGTTTATATTGGATTAAAGAATTCTTTTTCACTCAGTACCTCTGTACTATTCGGTGTAGGCATTTGGTGTATCGTATTTGCTTGTCAAAAAACATTTCAATCTTAGTGGAGGATATTACCATGAATCGTTTTGTAGAAGTACGCGGAAAGAAAATGGAAGTTTGTATAATGGGAAATGGCTCTCAGACTGTTGTGATTCAAACAGGGATAGGATGTTCCTTTTATGATTGGTTCCAAATTGCAGAAAAACTTTCTTCAAATTATACCGTAGTTCTATTTCATCGCCCTGGTTATGGGAAAAGTGAACTTGGTAACGAACCACGTACGACACTACAAGCAACAAAAGAATTGCACGAATTATTACATATATTAGCTATTAGGCAACCCATTATTTTAGTTGGTCATTCTTATGGAGGATTATGTGCACAGCAGTTTGCAATGTTACATTCTAATCAATTAAAAGCTGTAATTCTTGTTGATTCAACGTCTATGAACTTACATCGATTAGACGATCTTGATTTACCTGTCTCAGATAAAACAGATTCAGATGATATGTGGCTACAAAAATATAGAAGTTATTCTAATATGGATTCAGACTCACTTTATGCAGAACTACAATCTATATTAGCAAATCAACATAGTCACTTGTCATCACGTAAACAAAAACAATATGTGGATTTTTCTACCTCACCATTATTATACAAAGCAACTACTTCTGAACTTTCAGAATGGAAAAATTGCGCAAAAAGAATGAAACAACTTGAAGTAACATTAAAAACTCCACTTGTTATCATCGGGAGGGACCCGAATTACTCCATCGGGGAGATGATTCAAGGTGGAATGCCTAATGAAGAAGCTACAAAGCTTGAAGAAGTTTGGCAGGAGCTTATTCAAGAGCAACTTATGCTCTCTCAAAATAGCCGATACATCCTCGCCCAAAATGCTAGCCACGGAATCGAAAGTGACCGCCCTGATATCATAATTCATGCAATTCATTCTCTACAAGAAGATGATATACATAACGTAAAAAACAGTGAAAATCCCAGAGCTAAATAAACATACAAAAAAGGAAAGCAGCCTTCGCTGCTTTCCTCTTTTATCTATGCATAATCTTCCTCGTCTTCATCACCATCATAATACGAGTTCCCATTATTCACATATATAGGACCATTTGCAACATCAACACGAAGTACCCATGCCCATGGTACATCTAAACGTTTATGTAATGCGCGCCAGAATCTCATTGACTTTCTTTCATACTCCTGGAGCTCCTGAAGTATATCTTTATAGGAGGAACCGTCTAACTGAACATTTGCTTCTAATAAACGAGAATAGGCATAGTGCTGTAATTCTAGTTCAGCAGCAACTTCCATTTCTTCTGGTGTTGCCATACCAATAATTGTTCCATCTGATGGAGCAATTTCGTATACATTATGAACTTCCATAAGCCCTTCCTTCTCTTTCTCAAACATGTAAACAGCCTCCTTTATCATACTTTTTTTATGGTACAAGAGCATACTTCTCTAACCGCTCTGTTCTTTCCTGCTTTCTCGATAAAATTTTACAAATTATTCACCAGATGACTGGTTTCTATCCTTACAGCAGAAATTAATTTTTCTTCATTAAAAGTTAATTTATATATATCTGGCATTTCAAGTGCTTTCCAAAAATTAAAATCATATTTAGAATCAAAATAATTCATAATGAGTACCATAATATTTCCATGCGTTCCAACGACAATGTTTTTCCCTCTGTAGTCTTTTAAAATTTTCTTGATACATGCACTACCACGCTGTTGTGCACTATTATTTGATTCTCCACCATCGAAAGAAAATGTTGGATTTTCCCATACTTTTGTAATTGTTTCCTCAAAATCTACTACCGGTTCTTTACTTAGTAGTCTCTCACGCAAATCTTCTTCCATATGTATCGGTAATTCAAATTGAACCGCAACTCCTTGAACAGTTTGAATTGCTCTTTTATATGGACTAGAAATGACAACATCAATTTTCTCTTCTTTTAATAAATCGGCTACACTTTGCGCATCATTC
The DNA here is from genome assembly GCF_000482345.1 of Bacillus sp. UNC437CL72CviS29. NCBI lineage: Bacteria > Bacillati > Bacillota > Bacilli > Caryophanales > Bacillaceae > Bacillus > Bacillus sp. UNC437CL72CviS29. Next base: position 87,924 of record NZ_AXVB01000010.1, read on the forward strand.
CGTCCTTTTTCAGATAATGGCCGTTCCCTTTCTTCCGGTGTATATATAGAATGAGCATGGCGAACGAAATATATTGTAGTCATCAATTACTCTCCTTTTTTGTTAAGGTATTTGAACATTAACAATTTCATTTTTTCTTTAGTTGTAAAAATTTATATTCAATAAAATATAAACGAAATCCTGTTCCTTCATAACAAACAAAAAGATGACTTATATAAGTCATCTTTTTGTTTACATAATAAAATTATATCATTATAACTTCCCTCTAAATTCTTCGCTCGTTACAACATCTCGGATAAAGTGATTTACATTATTTTCAAGTTTTTTATACGTTATCTTATCTAAATCGTTGGACATAAAGACTATTTCAACCCTGTTTCCTTCTTTATCAGTACCGTAAAAGCTATTTGTTAATACAAATGCTGTTGAACCTCCTTTTTTACCAGCATGTTCATATATCCTGTCTTTAACAGTTCCCTTAAAAATCCGCTCGATTTCATCCTGCATTGCCTTTGGAAACTCATTTCTATTATTGATTTTCCTTATTAAATTCATATAATCTTTAGCAGTTGCGCTTACTAATCTATCAGACCAAATACGTTGAAATTCTATATCCGCTTTTAATGGTATATTACGCTTTTTCCATTCTTCTTCGTCTTTCATCCATTCATGTATTTGTAAAGCGTGCTTTCTATATTCATCCATGGACATTTTACGTAATACTTCTAATGATTGATCTTCAGAAATATGAAGTTCTTTTTCTGCATATCCCCTCATATACAATGCCGATGTATATGGATAGAATGCATCATGACTATTTAATTCTAGTTCCTTTAAACTTTCATTTACTCTTTCCAGTCCCAATCTCTCTAATAAGTAAGTTGTATTTGCATTGGAACTAAAGTGAATCATCCCTATAGCTACTTCTTCTAATGAAAGCTTTTCATTTTTTATTGCATTTCTTATTTTTGCATCCTCTAACCATGCAGGATGTGCTCCAGCATCTGTGTCTGGTACGTAATATTTTTCTAAATCTTGTAATGGAACTTGTTCCTGTGAATTTATCTTTCCTTCTGAAACTTGTTTTGCAAATTCCACTGCTACTACTATTTTTGCCATACTTGCTAACGGTAATTTTTTATTCTCATTTACAGAGACTAGTACCTCACCGTTTCTTCTAATAACTAGTGAACAAGTTTGATCATCTTTATGTTCTTTTATGTAATTTAGTACATAATTGGGATCTTCTTTTGAATAGTAATATTCCATAATTACAAAAAAAGCTATAATGATTGCTAAGATGATACAAAGTATTATCCCTATAATCTTTAATATTTTAACTATATTTATCCCTCCAACAACATACTATTTATTTATTTATTTATTATACTAAACAAATTAACAAATATATCAAGTGCCATTTTAAATTCCATACAAAATAGAGCAACTCTTATCCAAAACAAATAAGAGCTACTCTATCTCACAAGAAGTCAGCTCTCCATTTAGTACAACTACTATACCAGACCGCTGTTCATCCGTAGAACGCTTTAAATGAGGCGGCCCAATCACAACAGATTCCTTAATTGGAGCAAGATCCTTAGCTAAATGTTCAGCATTCACACCGTAAGCGGCTTGGAATACTTCTGGAGGGGTCATTCTAAGTACGTCTGATCCTTCAGCTGTTTCAAATTGATCATTATTGAAAAAGAGATGTAAATGTACTTCTTCTGATACAGCTGTAATCCAGTGCCACCATCCCATTGGAATAAATACTGTTTGCCCAGCTTTTGCCCGATAATTTTGCAGTTGATTCGTTTCTGGATTTAAAATAGAAGTAATTGCTTCTCCAGAAACGACGACATCTAACTCCCAAGCATTTGGATGCCAATGTGGTTCCCTCATATGACCTTTCGTCATAAAAAGATCGACAAACGCTCCTCCAATCATTGCTGGTAATTGTGTTGAAGTCACTTCATAAGCAATATTTTTATCATTCCGTTTAAAAAATACATTTTTCCGTGAGTCAAAGAAAAGATTTGGTGTACCAGAACTTTTCTTTAAGTTTTTATTATCTGGAACATATCCAGAATTAGCCATTCGATCCCTCTTTTCTATTCCCAACATTTCATACTTAACGTTGTATCATATGGAAGAAATGAGACTGATGTGCCTATCTAATACCTTTTTGACATAACAAAAAAACATGCCCAAAATGCCAGCATGTTTTGTGATACACTTCACATTGTTTAATTAAAAAATAAACCTCTTTACTTACCGTGATGTAACATTAAATCACCAAATTCTTCTTCGATATGATTTAACTTTGCAATCCCTTCTTTCCATTTATGGATATAACGTGATACTCCAACAACAAATAAAGTAATAATAGTAGAAAGAATAATACCATAGACAACAGTTACAGTATTCATAAGTTACACTTCCTTGTAATAGGTTATAGAATCATTATATGCCTTTTTTTGATGAAATGGTGGAAATTCAAGTTATTGTAACAAAATTGATTTTTCTAATTATACAAATAGTATTCACCTTAATAGGAGAAACCCTAAAAAAATTAAGATCCCTCCTAAAAAAGCCGTCGTAACAAACGACAGCCTCATGCATAACTATTACATTATTACTCTATTGATTTTTCTTCGCTTCTATTTTTTCTTTTGCATTTTCAGCCTTATCCAATGCTTCTCCGATTTTTTTCTGTTTTTCCCTTGCTTCATCAATGCTATCTACAGCCTTTATTACTTTATCAATGCCTTCTTCATCCACTTTTCTTTGCTTCTGAACTCTTTCTTTTTCTTTTTCTTCAATGTCTTTTGCTTTCTGAAGCATATTTTCTGCATTTGACTTTACAGATTTTTCAAGAGTAGCGTCCTTTTTCTTTTGCAATACTTGATTGGCATCATCTCTCGCCTCTAAATATTTTCCATCTTTTAACGCTGTTGCCCCGTGATTCATTAGTTTGGCAACTTCTGTATATGATTTCGTCTCATCCGTAGATTTTTCTTTTCCTGCTTTTTCGAACCACATGATTGCGTCACTATATTTCTCATCTTTTAATGCCTGCATACCTGTTTCAACTTGGATATCATAAGTATTGCCGCATCCAGTCATCAGGAAAGACAAAAAAAGCATAACAAAACTTATTTTTCTCATGATGTTTTTCTCCTCTTTCTTTGTTACACACCTTATATCATTGAACTTGATTCTATGCACACTTTATTAAATGTATCACACATAAAAAATACTTTCAAAATAAAAAAAGCCAACTTATCCACATTTTTAAACATGTATAAGTTGGAGCTTTTTTACAAAAGCTTCCTTTTATTTACGCTGACACATCCACTTGTTTTTTCATACCCCACTGCTTCATCCCTAATAGTACTACTAAAAGCAACCCAACTCCCAATGTTAACATTACGATACTAGTAGGAAGCATATCTAATAAAAATCCAAACAAAATCATTCCGAGCGGAGCAATTGCTGTAGCAATTGTTTCGAGAAGTCCAAAAACGCGTCCTAAATATCCTGGATCTGTTGTTTTTTGAATATGTACTTGCATTGGTATATTCACTGCTATCATTGAAACACCACTCAGAAGCATAAAAACAATATAATAAAGAAAACTTGCTGCCTTTGGAATCGTAACGATTAACGGAAAGACAGTACATAAACTTAAGCTTGCAAATAACAATAAGCTAATATAAATAGATCGAAACGGGTTATTCATTTCCTTGCGAACAGATAAAACAAATGCCCCAATTAACATTCCAACCGCCAACATACCTTCTACAGTACCCAGTTGCTTAGAAGTTAAATGTAAGTTTTGTACAATAATATACGGAAGTGCAACAAAAAGTGCACTAGAAAAAAAGTTTACCCAAAGAGCAATTTTCATGAGTCCATATATTTCTTGTTGCTGTTTCACATATAAAAACCCATCCTTTATACTTGTTAAGAAATGTGCCTTATCTTGCTCTACTTCTTTTTTATACAAATCAAATTTGATAAATAATTGTACAATAACAGCCAAGAAAAATGTAATACCATTTAAGAGAAAAAAGGATGTAATGGAAAACAACCCAAATATTATCCCGCCAATTATCGGCGCTAAAATTCTTGATAATGAATCCGCTGTTTGATTTAAAGCACTCGCTTTTTGAATACGCTCCACATCCACTAAATTTGGAATTGAAGAAGTGAATGAAACAGAATAGAAACTTGCACATATTGATAATAATGCGGCCGAAATATAAATAAATAGAAGTGATGACCCAAATATAGTAGAAAGAATAAACATTGTAATCATTGTTAAACTACTTAATAAGTCCATTCCAATAATAAGCCACCGTCGATTTACACGATCTGCTACTGCCCCAGCAATTGGTCCACATACCACCCTTGGTATAGATCCGCAAATAAGTGTCATTGCAAATCCTACTCCTGACCCTGTTGTTTTTAAAACATATAAACCCATTGCAAACGTATAAATTCCTGCACCTAATAAAGAAGTAATTTTTCCAATCATCATCAAAATGATATTTCTTGTTGCAATTTTGAGTCTTGGATCATTTCCTCTTATACTTACGTCTTCCATCATGTCACTCTCCCTTAAAAAGTTAAATTGTGTTAAACTTATTATATAACCACTTTTCAAATTTTGACAACAAAAAGTTTAATTGTATTTAACTTTTTTATAATAAAGGAGCAACTATATGGCTACTCTTGGTGAAAAAATTAAAGCATTGCGAAAAGAAAAACGTTTTACGCAAACACAATTGGCTGGCTCAGAGCTAACAAAAAGTATGCTGAGTCAAATTGAGAATGGGAAAGCGACACCTTCCATGAAGACATTACAATATCTTGCTAGTAAGCTTGAATGTGAAGCAAGCTTTTTACTAGAAGACGACAACGAAGAAGTGAAAAAACTGATTCCAAAGATGGAACAAGCAATAAAAGATAATCAATTTGAGGAAGTGTATCGTACACTGCTACCTATTGTTCAAAAGGAACTACCGCCCACTTTAAGTACAGCTCGTTTATATAAACAATATATAGGCGCTGCATTTAATATGAAAGATTACGACATACATTCGTATATCGAAAAAGCCGTAGCAATTTTTCAAAAATATGCTTTATACCGTGAAAGTACACAAACCAGTTTAAAGCTTTGTTATGTATTATTTGTCCATAAAAAATATGAAGAATGCCTAGAACTTCTTACTTCTATTCGAAAAGAATATGAAGCAAGACAATTAGAGATGGACCTTATTATACAAATAGAACTATTCTTATGTGAAGCAGTTGTTTTACTTGCATATGGTGATTATGACGGGTGCGAAATAATTATCTTACAGGCCCTTGACTTCTCAAAAGAAAATCAAGTGTATTATAAAACAGACGAATTTTATCGAATCCTCTCTTATCAAAAGGTAATAGTAGCTGATGAAAATAAATATTTACACTATATAAAGAAATCCGAGCAATTTGCTATTTTTACAGAAAACACTTTATCCCTTGCTGTTGTAGACATATTAAAAGCTTATTACTATAACACAATCACAACTGAATACACGTTAGCTCTACAGCATCTAGAACTGTTTAGAGAAAAACTCCAAGGTGAACAACTCTTTCAAGAAGACGGGGCGTATTACGTAGAAAAGGGAAAATCTTTATACGGTCTCAAACGATACGAAGAGGCCTTAGAAGCATTAGAACGAGCAACAATTCCGGATTATATGTTCCATCCACTAGACCAAGCATGGATTATAACCGGAGGAGCTTATCGTGCTCTTTGTTATATGAAACTCCAAAACAAAGAGCAGGCGCTTCAAGAGGCAACCGAAGCCTTTCATGCTATACAAGAATTTCCTGATTCGACATTTACTGTGTTTATTAAAGAAACGTTACAAATAATACAAAAGTCTTAAATCAACTCTGAAATGGTATATTCCTCCTCTCTTCAAGCAACAATAGTAAAGATGGGAGGAATGTAAGAATGAATGTACAACGTGCAAAAGAGCTATCCGAGTCATCAGAACCAGCGCATGTTAGTTTTCAAGGCCTGCCTGTTATGATCCAACACGTTGATGAAAGCAATGAAACCGCCCGAATATATGATGCAACAAATCCAGAACGTGAATTAACTGTTCCGATTAATAGTCTGGAGGAACTATAAGAAATCCCACTTCAGTTTTATTTGAAGTGGGATTTTTCTTATTTTTGTGCTTGCGTATATGCGATGAATGGCCATCAATATTCTTTTCCCAATATTTTGACCATCACTGGTACAAATAATGCTAATGTTACAAATGCAAACAACAAACCCACTAAAGTGAGATTCATTACTTTTTCGATAATTCATCCAATACAGTACGTGATATTTCAAACCCGAACATTATATGCTTTTTAAAAATCTTATTACAAATAAATCCCATTGCATAATATAAATTTATTTTCAATTCATAACTTTATGATAAAATATATTTTATTATATTTGGAGGTGTAGAATGGACAATTTATTTTCTGAAAAGCCCTTTTATTACGCAGTTATATTCACTTCCCAGCTTTCGCAAGACACTACTGATTATGACGATGTTGCAGAAGAAATAGAGAAACGCGCTAAAGAACAACCTGGATTTATAAACGTTGAAAGCGTACGGGATACATCCGGTTTTGGAATTACAATTTCATATTGGGAATCGCTTGAAGCAATTAAACAATGGAAAGATAATGCAGCACATACTATAGCAAGACAAAGAGGTCGTGAACAATGGTATGAACAGTTCCATGTGCGGATTTGTCTTGTTGAAAAAGAATATGTTTTTCATAGGAAGGAGTTTTAATTGATGAATCAGAAAGTAGCTCTTATTGCTATACACGAAATATACGGAGTAAATGAACATATGCAGGATATCGTTACAAAATTCTCTTCTCAACATGTAGATGTCTTCTGCCCAAACCTTTTACAATTAAACTCTCATTTTCATTATAATGACGAACAAAAAGCTTACTCTCATTTTATAAAAAACGTTGGGTTCCAACATGGAAAAGAACAAGTTGAGGAAATAATTACGACACTTTCAAAAAAATATTCATGCATAGGACTTATAGGCTTTAGCGTTGGCGCAACCATCTCTTGGCTATGTAGTAAAAATCCAAAAGTTAATTTCGTTATTAGCTGCTATGGCTCTCGCATACGAGACTATTCTTATATGATTCCTACATGTCCTACTCTTTTAATTTTTCCAGAAACAGAATTAAACTGTTCAGTTTCCTCTCTTATTGCAACATTGCAAGAACAAAACAACCCATTTCTACATATACACCAGTTTCCGGGATATCATGGATTTTTGGATCCTTATACTGCAAAATATAACGGAGAATCTACAAAACAAGCATACGAAATGATAGATTCATTTCTTCAAAAAAATGTAACACAACAAGTATATTGAAGGAGTTTTGATATGCCATTTACATTACTTTTACTCGCTTTCGTTTTTCTAATCATTACCATAACATTAACTTTCATTTTTATAACTCTTAAAAATCAAAAATATTTAAACCGTCCTTATCGCCATTCCTTTATCGTTATGACTTTATTTCTTGGACATTGGATTTTAGTTTTGACTAGTTTCTATACATTACTCCCCAACTATATTAGCGATTTTATTTTTCTACCAATCTGGTATTTTCTTTGTATTTTAGGATTTATGGTTTTCATAAAAGAATGGAAAAATAACCGAGTTATTTCTGTATCCGTCGGTGCTTTCTCTTTTATTAGTCTACTCTTTGGCATACTATTACAAGGAATTTCTAAAATGTAGGTTTGGTTTACAGGAGCTGAATTTTTGGAATTAGCTCCTTTTTTACAGAACGCTCCTCAAAACAGAAATGAATAAATGAAAGGGAAGAAAAGTCTACTATTAACTTTTCTTCCCTCTATTTTTATCTTCACTTTTACGGGACTGTACTGTGGTGGATTCACACGGTGTGTAATAAATTTGCGGGGTTACTTTTTGAACAAGCATTGTATAAGTCGCAAGGCCAATGATAAAACAAATAAACAATGTAAACAAGATGACACCTATTGTTACAATAATCATAACACCACCCCTTTGTTAATCATGCTATTACACTTTTCGATACAATATGAGCGAAATCCTTGTTATAGGAACAATCGTAACAAAATAATCACAATCACACCTGTCAATACCGTTCCTAATAAACTTCGCGTATAGATAGCAACAAAGAATGTCGGGATTGCTGCAATTAAATAATCCCATTGCATTGTTTTATTCATAAAGAGTACTTCGGCAAGGAGCGCTGCCAATATAGCAATAGGTATATAACTTAACCATTTTAAGCCCCAATCTGGAATTTGTATTTTACTAAATACTATAAGCGGTAATAGGCGTGGGATTAAAGTAACTACACCTGCTCCCATTAAAAGTAATAACACATCGAGTCTTACTTCCATTTTTCAATCACCACCCCTATCGTTGCTGCTGTAAGTGTTGCAATGATAACAGCTACGCTTGCTGGAACAAAAAAATGTAGGCTATATGCGATTACAATTGCCGTAATCGCAACGCTAAGATGAATTGCAACTTTTGGGTGACTGCTCATTAACTGCAAAACAAATAATCCAATGAACATAGCAGGTAAAGCATAATCCATACCATATGTATGAGGGTCTGGTATCCATTCACCAAAAATACCACCGATGACATTCGCAATGATCCAGTTTAAGTATGCTGTCACATTTAAACCAAGCATCCATCTTTCGCTTAAATATTGCTTTTTTGAAGCTTGCTGAACCGCAAGACCAAATGTTTCGTCTGTAATTTGCGAACCAATGATCATATTTTTCAAAAAAGGAACTTTCATTAAATATGGTGCGAGCGCAGCACTCATTAACAAATGACGTAAGTTAACAAAAAATACGGTGAAAATGATTGCAGAAGCAGGAGCTCCAGCTGCAAACATACCAGCGAGTATAAATTGTGAGGAACCAGCATAAATCAAAGTAGACATAAGCGCAATTTCTACTAAAGAAAATCCAGCTGTTTTTTCAATTACACCTGCTGCAATACCAATACTTAAATAACCGAGTACAGTCGGTAAACAGTCTTTCACGCCTTGCCGAAATGTTTCATTACCATGCAGCGTCACCTGTGCTTCAGCCCGGTTCATTATTCTTCCCCCTTCATTTTTTCATGAGTCTTTTCCCTGTTACAACGTGAACTAGATCTGCATTACCACGCCATAGTGTATCTAGTTTAATCGGACCGAACTCTTGTGTAATTTCTTCAATCATAATATCATGACGAACATATTCTGTTGCGACAAGCACTAGTGCTGGATCATATGTTGTCATAGCCCATGATGTGCTATGCTCTGAAAAGTTAGCAATCAAAACCTCTTTCCCATCGCGTGCAATAACTGTTAAAGGTCCCCCATTCGCTCTTTCACAACATCTGGCGTCATATAATTATGATGAAAGGTTGTTCCAATTTTTGTTTGAGGTGCCCCAACAAGAATAGAAAATATATGTACACCCTCCTGCTCTTTTCTCCGAATCAATGACTCAAACTCAGTTACTTGCTGTTCCCATAATACCTACTAATATAAAAAGAAAAAAATGGATAGTCAACAAAATTCTGAATTTTATTTCAATTAACGAAAATAAGCTATCTTTAAAGAAGATAACCTATTTCACCACTCTATAAATCTATTTTGATTTTTCGACATATCACGCTTCTATGCATATCCGGATGCTCTCTCCTACCTAAAAGGAAAGGTTTTATTTCGTTTTATTTCGTTTTTTCAATTTGAATTTATATGATAAAAGTACTTAGCCCTCAGTGAAAGTTTTCTTCCTTACTAAAAGCTTATTTCAATTTCTCGTATTCTTTCAAAGCATTTTGTAAAGTTAAAGTTAATCGTTTTGGTAGACGCTCTAACGAAAACCACCCAATTTCACTAATAGCGTGTTGTTCTCGATTTTCTGCTATCCCATTTTTTACTTTTGCAATATACGTCGGACATACCCAATGCGCTTCTTCATCAGGTAAAATGTGATTCGTCACACATAATAGCGACGTGAGTTCGATTTCTAGTCCTACCTCTTCTTCAATTTCCCTAATAACTGTATCTTCCGCTGTTTCCATCCATTCTACTTTCCCACCAGGAAGACTCCAGTGTCCTTGCTCCGGTGCCTTCTTTCTCTGCACAAGCAATAACTCGCCCTGCCCATTTAAAATAAATGCCCCGACACCGACGCGTGGATGTAATTGTTGGCTCATATTAACTTCTCCTCTTAATTTGTAAGTTTTCTTGATTTTAGCATAAAAATAATAGAGCTACTCTCTATCAGTTTCATAAAACCAATAGAAAGCAGCTCTCATTGTTTCATAGACATCATTTGTTCTTTCGTGTCTATTTTGTTATGATGAAATTTATTTTTCTCCAAATATTGCTTGCATATATTCACAAAAGACGGTAATGTTCGAATTTGATCAATATCAGAGCTCTCAATGAAATGATTCATTTGATTTGTCATTTCGTTCATACTAGAAATAAGCTCCTCTTTTTCATGCCTCAATCTCTCATTTTCAGCACGAAGATTTTGAAGCTCTTTCTGTATATCTTGTGTATTATCTTCTTTTCTATGCCCAGCTGCCATACTTGAAAGTTTATAAATTCCTTCCATAAACTGATACAGTTCTTTTTTCTGCCCTTCCGCACCAATTGTTTCAAAATTATCGACAATACCTGATAATATAGTAACTAGATTATTTTCTGTCTTTTCATTTTGGAGCACTATACTTTTCCCTTCATTCCACTTCTCATTTATATGCTGTTCTGGTTCGTGTTTTTTCTTGCGTCCAGGTGTCCCCTTTTTTATATTTTCAAACGGTAACTCTTGTTTTTTTAATTTATAGTACGTATTCTGTAGTTGGCTTTCCGTTTTCGGAAATAAATGTAGATTCTCTTTACTAATCGCCTTTGAAGTATCTGCAATATTTAAATTATAATGCTGACAAAATTGATACGTAGCATATAAAAATTCCAGCTCTGATTTCAACCACATCATTTGGGATTGCTCGTATGCAAATACCCCGCCCACTTTTTCAATATCCCTTTGAAAGGCTACCATTTTATGATATAAGTCCATTAACTCTGCATACGTTACATGGAATTTCCTTTCTATTTCCTTACACTCTTCTTCTATTTTCTGAACATTTTTCATTCCACTCACTATATTTTTCAAAAGATCTAGTACATGAATTGCTGTCTGTTGGTACATTTTATATTCACTCCCACTCAGCATTTTTGCAATTTCAACTTCTTCTTTGTCTTTTGTAAAAATAAAAAAATATTATAAAAATATTTTATAATATTTCTGAATTATCCGTCAAACAAATGTGAATTGACACATTCTATTTTTATATTAAGATTATTTTATAGTAATGTGAGGGGGATCTAAATGGAACATAATATTCTAAAAGTCATTGCACTAGCTGAAAAACTAAAGTTTGAAATGAGACACAGTTGGCTATCTAACGGTCGACAAGAGAGTGTTGCTGAACATACGTGGCGTATGTCGCTTATGGCTGTTTTAGTTCAGCCTTATTTAGATGAGAAAGTAAACATGGAAAAACTATTAAAAATGGTTATTATCCATGACCTTGTGGAAGCAGAAGCTGGGGATATTCCTGCTTTTGATACAATGAACAGCGAACAATTACAATTGCAAAAACAAGAAAATGAACAGAAAGCTATTTTAAATATTAAACATACATTAAAGGGTTCTCTTGGGGATGAACTATATGATTTATGGATGGAGTTTGAAGCAAAAGAAACATACGAAGCGAAAGTGGCAAATGCTCTTGATAAACTAGAAGTTAAAATTCAGCATAACGAAGCTGACATCGATACATGGCTTCCAATCGAACATAAAATGACATTCCAAGTTGCAAAACATACAGATTTTGACTCATTCTTATCTAAATTACAAAAAATTATTGAACTAGAAGGCGAAAAAAAATTAATTGCTGCCGGCATCGATGTCGAGGCATGTAAACAGTAACAGCTCATGATTAATGAGCTGTTTTTTCATACTTTCGTATGAGCTATCCCTCATCCTTTTTATCGATTCATTCTAGAAATATATGGATTAAAATAAACTAAAAAATATAAGAAAGAAGGTATTATTTTATGATTAAAGGATTATATGAAGCACATCTACCCGTTCGTAATCTAGAAGTATCCATACCGTTTTATGAATCATTGGGTTTAAAACTATATAATAGATATGAGAATACTGCTTTCTTTTGGATTGTAGAAGAACAAAGTTGGCTAGGTCTTTGGGAGGGGGAAGAATATACAACTCCCTATCATCCGTCACTGCGACATATTGCATTTCAAGTAGACTTCGAGTTTCTTCATACATCTACTCAATGGCTGAAAGACCGAAGCATTGAACCCGTTCCATTTGGAAATCGAATTACCACTGAACCTTTCGTTCGCCCTAACCAGGGCAATGCTTCTATTTATTTTAAAGACCCAGATGATAATAGTATTGAGTTTATTAGTTTTATCGATGTTCCAGACGAACTAAAACATATTACAAAAAAACTTTCTTTAGAAGAGTGGAATGCGCTTTCACAATCCTATTTATGATTAGATGGCTTTATAGCTAGACCCCTCTGGGCAGTATACTTGCTCAAATCATTAGCATGAAACCTTTTTCATTAATCCTATTTCTTTCATCTTTTTGGCATTACATATTTTATAAAGAAAAATGACTTGTATAAGTCGCTTTTCTACATCAATTTTTTTATTCATGTTAAAAATCCTATTATATCGTAACAAAAATACCCCAAACAGAAAAAGAACAAATACATTCTTTTTTCCTTGGGGTATTTCTTATTTTCTTTATTCAAATTAAAATTGATACTCAAATACGATGTAATCAAACAGGTTTGTAAACCCTAAGCTCTCCGCTATAGCAATTGAAGGTTTATTCACTTCCATACAGTCCCAATAAGGTACATAGCCTTGTTTGAAACATTCTTGAACAAATGCATGCGCGACTTTCTTGGCAAGATTCTTCCCTCGATGTTCTAGAATTGTCTCAATATTCACCGTATGCGTATTCTCACTTACAAATCCTGAAAAGCAAAGACTCACCACTTGATTCTCATACAAAATCACATACCCTATTCCTTTTTCAAAAAATAATTCCACCGAATTCCAAAATGATGTAATCTGTGAAACGAAAAATGATTGTTCGAGCAAAGAGTATGTTGCAAGATTTTCCCTCGTTACTTTTAATACTGTATATGTCTCATCAATCGTTGGTTCATTATATATTTTATACGCACCCTCATATAATTTGTATACTTTTTGATTGGATTCCTCATATGATTGTTCACACAATATTTCTCTAATTGTACGATCCCATCCTACTTGATAACCAAATCCTTCAAACCACTTCAAGTCCAAACCGGCTGCTTCTTGTGCAATTTGTTCCCTTAAAACTTTTTTTATTTCAAGGTTAAACATTGTATTATTTGCATCACCAATAAATATAAAACCGTCTAAATTTCCAAGCCAAACTAAACCAGACCGTGGTTCGCTTACATTGTCTACAAATATGCGGCCCGAATTATTACCTTCAATGATAGCTTGCACTTCAATTTGCCTTTCCTTGTCTAGAAGATGTTTGCAATTCATAAACTTGTTTTTCTGCAATTCGTATATCATCTTTTTTCTTTCCCTTCCTATTTATCAGAGCTTAGGTTTCATCACTTGCTGTACAATCTATGAATCTCTGCAATAACTTTCTATCTTCTAGAAATAAAATGGTAATACCTTCTATCCCTTCACTTCTTTTCCAATCCACTTCACAAATTAACTCATCTGGATCACATTTTTCTTTATTTCCTCCAATTATTTCGATCTCATAGTACAAAATATGAACATCCTATCCCGTTTCCTCTTTTACTTCCCGTATACAACACCCCTCAAAGGTTAGCTTATCTCATTTCCCATCATTATTTTTACATAATGCCGCTGCACCTCGAAATATTCCTCTCTCCGTTCCTTAAAATAAAACCATATTTCCTGTTCGTTTTGCATGCTTTTCAGCTTTCCGAACAAGCACGTATGATATGCCAACTAAAATAATTAATAAGCTAGCTAATAACCCTAACTCTGGAAGTACATTTATAATATTTTTACCTTCCATTAATAATGAACGGAAAATTTGAAGTACATACGTTAATGGAAACAAAGCTGCTAGTACTTTGCCCCATAGTGGTAATACAACAACTGGAATACGTACACCTGCAAAAAATTGCATCGGTTCTTCTAATATTGTAAATAGAATACTAGCATCTCGTGAAAATAAAAAAATCGTATTTAAGCAACCTCCCCACACAACAGCTGAAATACATAAAATCATAAAAGCAAATACGATATTTTCAACTGGTGGTATCGATCTGTCATTCAAAAACAATGCGATGAGAATCGAAAACATCGTAAACATCCATACTCCTTCTATTAAATTTGCACCTGCCCGGCAATACATCATCCATACACGCGAGGCTGGTGTTAAAAAGATAAGTTCAAGTGTTCCATTTTGGCGTTCCCATGACATTTGCCATGCCGATTGAACGAGGCTCCAAAAGAAAACATATCCAATATAACCTGTAAGGAGAAAAAAACTAATCTGCTTTGGATCCATCCATTTGGCAAGTGGACTACTATTTGAGGTATCAAATGGCTTCACCGAAAAATAAGCAGTTGCAAAAAGTAACACCGGCCAAATGAACAAAGAAAAATAAACCATCTTACTATGAAAATGATTGCGATGACTCTTTTTCCATTCCGCCAAAAATATATTCATGCACTCACCTCATTTGCAATTTGTAATATCGCGTCTTCCAACCTTGCTTTATGTGTTTCTAACTGTACTATACGAATTTGATATTTTGTTAATAATGATAAAACCGTTGTTGTCATATCAAAAGACGCTTTCAATTGATAACGTATATGTTCACCTATCTGTTCTTTTTCATGTTGAATTTCTTTCATCCCTAAAGAATGTTCTAATCGTCCTATCATTTCATCCTGCATTTCTGGAATTACAATTTCTAAGTGATATTCACGGACAATCGATTGGATAATGTTTTCAGGAGTTCCTTCATAAAGAAGCCGACCTTTTTCAATGATGTAAAGCCGATCACAAAGTTCCTCTACTTCTTCAAGATAATGACTCGTTAACAAAATCCCTTTATTTTGTTCCTTTGCCAAACGATTTACCATTTCTCTCAATTTTTTCGCTACAGGGGCGTCTAGTCCTAATGTTGGTTCATCAAGAAATAAATAGTCTGGGTCATTAATAAGGCCTCTTGCAATTTGTAAACGTTGCTTCATTCCTTTTGAATATCGTTCTACAGGCATATTAGCTGTTTCCTTTAGCTCTACTTGCTGTAAGAGGAACTGAATACGTTCTTCTAATTCAACCCCTTTTAATCCATACAAACTTCCAAAGTACTGCAAGTTTTCTTTCCCTGTTAAACGCCAATATAACATGCGTTCTCCACCTGCAATCATATTAATTTTTTTCTTTACAAATAAATCTTGCTTCGTGCTATCTATACCATCAATTTCAATCGTACCTGAAGTTGGTTCCAGAAGCGTTGCTAGCATTTTTATCGTTGTCGTCTTCCCAGCCCCATTCACACCTAGCAATCCTACAATCTCTCCTTTTTGAATAGTTAAATCTAAGCCATTTACCGCTTCAACTACTCTTCTCTTTTTACGAAAAAAACCTACTTTCTCTTTCAACTCATACCGCTTTACAAGTTGTTTTGCTTGTATCATACGAATCCCCCTATGCAAAATGTTTTTCAATCACATACTTCTCCATTCGTTTCATCGTGCATACACCTGCAATAAAATAAGCTATCCCTAATCCTAATAACCACAGAAGTTCATTTTGTATGGAAGCAATATTTCCTCCCTCAATCATGCACAATCGAAATGCTGATAAACCATGTGAGAGCGGCATGAATAAACTCATAGGTTGTAGGAATGCGGGAAGATATCCTACTGGAAAAAAGACTCCACCCACAAGACTCATAAAAATAAACAACGTATTCTGTGTTAAATATGTATCACGAAAATAAAGCATAAACGCACCCAATACTAACGCTTGGGCGAATATTGCAAAGAAGAAAATAACTAACAAAAGTACCACAGGTATCATATTTATTTCTCGAAACTGTAATCCAAAAAACAAACCAAAAATAAAAATTGCGATGAATTCAAGTCCCACACGCAATATTCCTTGTACAGCTGCTCCTAGAAAATATCCTTGCCGAGATGATGGCGTTAATAATAAAACATCAAGTGTCCCTTCACGCAGTTCGGTTATTAGTGTCCTGCTCACAATCATTAATAGAGAAACAGAAAATGAATAAAAAACCGCTCCTAATATAACATAAGAAAGATAATCATCCGTTTTCCCTAGCTTTGCAAAGTTAACATCTAGTTTTCCTTGAAACATAAAATGATACGTTAAATAAGCAAACAATACGATATATACACCAGTTAAAATATGCCCTAGAAAAAATGACCATGGATATGCTCTACGCATCGTATAGAAATCACGACGAAATGTAGCCTTAAATGTTAGCCACATGTTCTTCCCTCCTCCGATTTTTGAACAATTGGGAAATCCATAAATTGGTCTAAATCAACACGAATTTGTTCTAATCGTTCTCGATTTGTTTTATAAAATACGTAATAACCTTTTCGTTCCTTTTGTATAAGCCCTGTAGACTCTAACATTTTCAAATGACTGGAAACCGTTGATTTTGTAAGACTATATCGCTCTGTTAATTGCTGTGTACAAAAAGATTGAAAGGATAAATCTCTTAACATTTTTAATCTCGTTTCATCTGAAATCGCTTGTAAAATTCCTAAAAGATCCTTCGGTACCTCATCTGCAAATGACGATGTAATTTGCACCTCATAATATACTTTTATATGTGTTGAAATAAGGTTATCTATTAATAAATGAGGCGCGACAAAAGTTGATGGATATAACGTAATTGCTGATAAATCCTCATAACAATATTGCCACGTACGAGCTTTTAAAAAAGTTATCTCCTTTTCATCAATTAAACATCTCGGATGCAATTTTCTAGAAAGAGACATCGGATTTTGTTTCATTATTTCTTTCACATCGTATACAGATTGTTCTAACCATGGTTCAATCCGAAACAACTCCCGTGCAAAGTAACGTTGATGATACTGAAATAAAAAATCACATACGATCTCTTTTTCTATATTTGGGAACATTTCCTGAAACTTTTTTCTATCTGATACTCGTAATTTTTCAATTCCCTCTTCTACATAAGCTTCTTGCTGAAACTCAGAGCACCAATCTATAAAACGAAACCAATCATCACTCGCATTATTAATTGCGTGCATAATTTCTCTTTCTTCTTCTTTCATTTGATTTAATACATCTTCCGCCCACTCTAATCGTTTCATATGATGAACAGGATTACATAAAACATGTAAACTTACTAGCATTTCGCGAAATGGTGAATATACAACTTTGACATGTCGCTGAAACCATGATGTAACTTGCAACATAAATTCCCCTCTCTTTGATTCGTTTTCCATCGAATCAATTTTATAATTTTGCAAAATTATTCAGTATATTAACAACCTGTGATGTAAACGTCAATGGAAATTCAGTAATTTTTCACAAAAAAAAGACCTAAGCTTACGCAAAGTTCTTCTCATTAAATTCTTTCATGTTTTTAAAATATAGAAATGTTTCTTTCTCCTCTCCCCCATCAAACAAATTAAGTTTGCTTGATGATTTCAGCTGCAATTTCGACATAAGACGAACCAACTGCTGGAATAATTTCAAATCCTTTACTTTCAACACACTGATACATATTCGAAACCCAAAAGGCTTCTCCTGCTTAAATAAAAAAGCAAATCCTCACTCTTCGGATTTGCTTTCCAAGCTTTATCTTTTATTAAACCCTTTTCCATTCAAAAATCCCTTCATATGCATGCGCTTCTCTTTTGACATAAAAGCACTCATTGACCCTGTCCATGTTACATCCTTTTGATTGGTAGACCTTCCCTTATAATATTCATTCGTTGTTCGGTCATATTCTTCTAGTAATTCATCATATTTATTTTCGACATACGCATTTTCATGTAAAATTGCTTCAACTGGTAAGCGCGGTTTCACTACATGCTTTTCATCTGGTACTCCAACTGTCATTCCAAACACTGGATATACTTTATCTGGTAAATGAAGTATATCACTAATTTCTTCTGGATTATTACGAATTCCACCAATATAACAAATACCATATCCTAGTGACTCTGCAGCAAGTGCTAGGTTTTGGGCAAACAATGATGCGTCTACTGTAGCTACAATAAAGTCCTCTACACCATCATATTTAATCTCTGTCCCATGTTTCTCGCATGCTTTTTCTAAGCGTTTTAAATCAGCACAACAAACAAAAAATGCTGCACAATCTTTTACATGACGATTTCCAGATAGCTCTGCTAATTGTGTTTTTAATGATTCATCTGTTACATATATAACAGAATATGCTTGCACAAAATGTGATGATGCTGCATGCTGAGCTGCTTTTACCATTCTCTCAACTGTAGTCTTTGAAATCGGTTCTTGTTTATATTTACGAACTGATGTATGCTGTTCCATCTTATTTATAATTTCACTCATCATAAAACCTCCTTATTTCCTATTACTGAAAAATTAACATATTTGTTTCATTTTTCTCAACATTTATGCCCAGCTAAAAATTTCTATATACTATGTTCTTTTTTCGCATTGACCAAATTGTAACCTTTCAATTCTATACACAAAGAGGACGAATTTTTAACCATTCGTCCTCTTTCGTTCCTGACATAATCAGTTATTTAAGCTGCTTTCAATACTCTAACACCTTTTACAATATTCCAAACGAAATAATAAATTCCTACAATTGCAAACGTTACATATGTTACAATCATGCCAATTCCAACACTTGCTGATTCTCCAAAACTTAAACCGAATACACCCGAAAGTGCTATTCCGCCAAACAAAATTGCATATGGGAAAATATGTGTCCACAATGCTTTTTTTGCATGATATTTCACATCTTCTTCTGCAATAAAGTAGACGATGATCGGAAATAGAAATGGTGCAAAGAAAAGACTAAAGTAACAAAGAGAAGATAAAATATTATTGCCTTTCATACGATTCACCCCTAAAGTTTCGTTGTTTTTGTTACCTTTATTATGTCATGCAACTACTTTAGGAACTATCGCTTTACCTTTCACTCAGATTACATTTTTGTAAGATTTATCGCTATATGCGATTCATTAGCCAATACTGTGTAATAGCAAAATATTCTCGAACATTCGACTGAATGATAATAGGTTTTGGCGTTTTAGCGGCAAGTCCATCTACCTTCAATCCTTGTTTTATAGCAATTTTTTTAGCTCGAAACATATGAAAGTCATTTGTAACAATCATCCCTTTTTTCTTATTTGCTGGAATAAGTGCCTTTGAAAATTCAATATTCTCGTCTGTATTTGTTGAACGATCTTCCATAATAATTCTTTGTTCTACAATATTCTGCTTCATTAATCCTTGTTTCATAGCTAGCGCTTCCGAAATAGCTTCTCCTTTTCCTTTCCCACCAGATACAATTACAATCGTCTGTTCATGTGTCTTTAAATATTCCGCGGCTTTATCGATGCGGTATTGTAAAGAATAGGAAGGCTCCGTTCCTTTCACCTTCGCACCTAAAAGAATCATGTAGTCTACATCATCTGGCGCTTTCATATGGCCATGTTTATAAATGTTGTATTGTAAAACACCCATATAACCTACTATAATCATCATCAAAATTAAACTATACCTTATTAACTTTTTCTTCTTGTACATTCATATTTACCCCTACTTTTTCTATGTTTTCATCATAATATCCTCGCAATTATTTGTATAGTTCCAATTTCCAAAGATATCCTAATTCAGTATCGAAAAGTAATATTTGTAATGAATAAGGGAATATTGGATAAGGTATACACAATTTATAATGTGAATTTGCATTAAGGGGTGCAAACATTGATTGTTTTTTTATGTAATGTAACATTATTCTTTTTATTATTTCTTATCTCGCTTAAACTACTAGGAAAATCAGCACTCGCACAGCTTACACCACACGATTTCGGGGCAATTATCTTTTTATCCTATTTAGCTTTTCGAGCTGTTCCCGTTGATAGTGCTTTGCAAGCTATTGTAGGTATGATTGTTATTACATGCCTTCATCTTTTTATTACAAAATTAAGCTTGCTAAATAAACTAAATCGTTTTATTCTCGGTCACCCCATTATTTTAATTAAACATGGCGATATTGTTTTTGAAAATCTAAAAAAAAGTAGATATCCCATTGCCGAATTACTTTCCAATCTTCGCGTAGCAGGATATCCTAGCGTACATGAAATCGAATATGCCATTTTAGAAGCCAATGGCGCCATTAGTATTTTACCAAAAAGAGAGCTTGTCCCTCTCACTCCAAAAGATATGCATATAGATGTAAAATATGCAGGGTTACCAATTGCCCTTATCGTTGATGCACAAATTCAATACGATAATTTAAAATTAATTCATAAAAATGAAAAATGGCTTCGGAAAGAGTTACTAGAAAAAGGATTTGAAGATATAAAAAACATTGCATTTGCTTCTGTACAAGAAACTGAAGGCTCTTTTGCAATTAGCCTAAAAAATAAGAAATCCCCTTAAATACGCTAAGGGGATTTCTATCATGCCACATGTTTTCTTTCTATATTTCGTACTGATACCGGATTATAAATACGATTCATTCCAAATACAATAATCGCTGTTAATAATTCCGCAGCCGGCATTACAAGCCAAATTCCGTTCACTCCAAACAGTTTTGGCATAATCCAAAGCAATGGAATAATAAATAATAATCCGCGACTTAAAATAATTAAGACTGATTTTGTCGTTTGTCTTACTGACTGAAAATATTCTCCGTACACGATGTTATAGCCTAAAAATACATATTGAATAAAGAAAAGACTAATCCCGTTTACCGTTAGCATAAGTAATTCTGTCGACTGAACATCAAACAATCCGATGATATATTTCCCAAAGAATAACCCTATCACAATTGCTACACATCCAAGTGCAACAGCTGTTTTCACTGCAAATTTTAGTCCTTCTTTTAACCGCTCAGGTAAATTTGCACCATAATGAAAGCTTGCAATTGGTTGCAAAGCCGCTCCAACACCAAAGAACAATAACAAAGTCATTGAGTGAATACTATTTACCATCGCATAAGAAGCGACCCCTAGTTCTCCAGCATATTGAATAAAAGCTATGTTAAAGCCAATCGTTACAATTGCTACTGTTATCTCTGTTGTAAAACTCGGAAAACCAATCACCATGATTTGCTTAACTGTATCCCATTCAAAATGAAATTTCGTCCATTTTAAAATACTGTTTTTTCTAAAGAAATGGCTTAATAAAACAAGAAAACCAATTGCTGCAGATAAAATTGTAGCTGCAGCTGCACCAGTTACCCCCCAGCCAAATATGAAAATAAAAATATAGTCAAAAACAATATTTAATAACGCTGTTACAACAAGTCCTGCCATCGCTAAATTTGGATTGCCATCGTTTCGTATAAACGTACTTAAAATATTTTCTAGTACATATATCATTCCAAATGTTAATAATACAGTTAGATAATCTAATGCGTACGGCAGAATTACTTCATTAGCTCCAAATAAATAAGCTAAATCTTCTATTCTCCATAAACAGATGACCATTAAAGCACCAACAATTACCACAGCTACTGTCATAGACTGTGTAAAAATTGATCTCGCTCGCTCAATTTTATTTTCACCTAACGCTATGGAATATAGTGTAGCTCCGCCCATCCCAATCCACAATGATATAGAAAAGAAAATGGAAAAGGCTGGGATAGCAACGTTTACTCCCGCTAAAGCATTCGCTCCGACGCCCCTGCTAATCATAACGGCATCGATTACAATATTCACGGACATTAATACCATTCCAAGAACCGCTGGTATTAAATATGATAGAAATAAACTTTTTATTGGTTTATCTCTTAATTTCTCAGTTGTTTCCATAACAAAATGCTCCTTTACAATTCTCTGTTCACATTTTAAACCTTCAAGTTACTTGAAAGTCAAGCGAGAATAAAAATACATTTTTGTTATACAACCGCTACTTCCTTTTTATTACTGGAATTTGTATCTCTGTAACCTGCTCTTCTGGATTCTCCGTCACAGACCAGTCAATCAATGCAAGCTCAATTGCATCTCCTGATACTTTATATCCTTTTCTTTCAATTGTTTTTAACAACTCCCTATAAGTCCCATCTGTTTCTTCATATGGACCATGATGGTAGGAGCAGGCAAACATTCCTTCTTGAATAGCAGCTGCAGTATCCACTTGAAACGGCATATAATCCAGCAAAATAAAAATGCTGTTATATTCTTGAAATTTATTTTGAAAAAGGCCCTCTTTTGACACTGTTACGCCAATATCCCCTGAAAATAAACTATCATCAATTTGCTTCATATTTTTTTGAAGCGAATGTATATAATACTCGAGCATATCGTCCGTTACATTTGGTGCAATTGACAATGCAGTAATTTTTCTTTCTGATAATTTCTTAAATGTTACATGATTCACTTTTGATGCGGTAGCTTCTTGCATCATTTCGATTTTATGATTTATTTTTGCTAACGAATATTCAATTTCCCTTTGTTTCTTCAACATCATTTCTTGTTGTTTTTCCAGCAAATTTAAAGCATAAGATGGATTTCTTTCATCAATATACTTCTTTATTTCCTTTAAAGAAATATTTAACTGACGTAAAAATTTAATTGTATCTAAGAGCGAAAATTGATCAATTGTGTAATATCTGTAATTTGTTTGTGGATCAACAACTGATGGATGGAAAATCCCTTTTTCGTCATAATATCGCAATGTTGATTCTGCAACATTATGCATTTTCGCCATTTCGCCAATTGTAAACCGCTGATTAAATAACATATTTCTTACTCCATTTCTATCAAATAAATTAATTTCTTAAAAACAAATTTATTTTTCTTTTTCGTCTCCTTCATTATATAGACATATATTCCTTATTCAAAATAAATCATCCAAATTAAAATATGCCAATTTAGCATTGATTTTTCTTGAAAATTATTATATATTTATCACGAGTTCAAATTACAAGTTCAAAAGAACTTGTATAAAGACCTCTTGTTTAATGTGTGTTACATATTGTTTTACATTAAGCAAATCCCGAGAAATCGTATAATAAAAAAACTAAAAGGAAAAGGGGAGATGAGATGGAATTTTTCTTTCAAATTGCGTTAATTTTATTAAGTACAAAAATTGCTGGTGACATTAGTGTCAGATTAGGTCAACCTTCCGTACTCGGAAAATTAATCGTTGGTATTGTAATAGGTCCGGCTGTATTCGGTTTAATTAACAACTCCGACTTACTCACACAGTTAAGTCAAGTAGGAGTTATTCTTCTTATGTTTATGGCAGGTCTAGAAACAGATTTAAAAGAACTAAATGAAAATCGTAATTCTTCGTTAGCTGTTGCTGTTGGTGGTATCGTTCTCCCATTTGTAGGTGGTTACGTTGCAGGTCTTGTGATGGGAATGGAACAAGCAAATGCGGTCTTTTTAGGATTACTTCTATGTGCAACAAGTGTTAGTATTTCTGTACAAACACTTCGTGATTTAGGAAAAATGAAGACGCGTGAAAGTACAACAATGCTAGGTGCGGCTGTTTTTGATGATATTCTTGTTGTTATTTTACTAGCATTTGCTATGAGTTTCCTAGGATCAGCTGATGTAAGCTTAACTATAATCATCTTGAAAAAAGTGGTCTTCTTCGCATCTATTATCTTAATTGGTTGGAAAGGTGTTCCACTGATTATGCGCTGGTTATCGCCACTACGCGTATCAGAATCTATTATTAGTGCAGCCCTTATCATTTGTTTCGCTTTTGCATATTTTGGCGAACTATTAGGAATCGCTGGTATTATCGGAGCATTTGCAGCAGGTATTGCAATTTCTCAAACGGATTATAAACATGAAGTAGAAAAGAAAGTAGAACCAATTGCCTATGCAATGTTCGTCCCAATCTTCTTTGTAAGTATCGGTATGAACATTACGTTTGTAGGGATTGGAGATAAAGTATGGTTTATCTTAGCATTAACAATCATTGCTGTGTTAACAAAGCTAATTGGTTGCGGATTCGGAGCACGTATAACAGGATTTGATTTCCAATCTTCTACAATTATCGGATCTGGTATGGTTTCACGTGGTGAAGTCGCTCTTATTATTGCAGGACAGGGGCTTACTTCTGGACTACTAGCACAAGATTACTTTACAGCAATCGTTATCGTCGTTATTTTAACTACAATGATTACACCGCCAATGTTAAAATATTCATTTGGCGTAAAAGATAGACAATTAAAACAAAGTGCATAAGACAGTTGTAGCAAAATGAAAAAGCAAGCCATTATACGGCTTGCTTTTTACTATGAAATACGTTCCATTGCTGTCTTCAATGTCCCGACAACAAAAGCAATTTCTTCACTTGAAATAATAAGCGGTGGCGCTAATGTTAACACGTTATTATAACCTGCTGTTGTCATTCCGTTACGTCCAATGATTAACCCTTTTTCTTTACAAGTATTCACTACACTTGCAATTTTATCATTATCAATTGGTTCTTTTGTCTCTTTATCATTTACTAACTCCATACCAACTAATAAGCCTTTTCCCCTAATGTCTCCAACAAACGGATGATCTCCAATCTCTTCCTTTAACTGTTTTAATAAAAGCGATCCCATTTGTGCAGAACGCTCAATTAAATTTTCATTTTCCATAATTTCTAAGTTTTTAAGTGCTAACGCACAAGCAGCTGGATTCCCGCCAAACGTATTAATATGCCGGAAAAATTCATATTCTCCAGTCCCCTTAAACGCTTCATAAATTTCTTTCTTCACTGCTGTTGCTGATAATGGTAAGTATGCACTTGTAATCCCTTTTGCCATTGTAATAATGTCAGGCTTTACATCATAATTCATAAAACCAAACGCTTTTCCAGTACGTCCAAAACCACAAATTACTTCATCACTAATAAGTAGAGCTCCATGTTTTTGGCAAATTGTATGAACAGCTTTCATATAATCCTGAGGTGGCATCAAAATACCACCACCTGTAATAATTGGTTCCATAATAAATCCAGCTATCGTTTCACTTAGCTCCCACGTCATAACACGGTCAATTTCCTTCACACACTCTATGTCATAAATGTTTTGCGATTCCACCCCTGGCATTCTGTAACAATCTGGCGGCGTCACATGTAAAAATCCTGACGCAAACGGCTCATATTGATATCTACGCTGCGCTTGTCCTGTCGCTGCCATCGTCGCCATTGTATTGCCATGATAACCGCGATAACGTGACATAAATTTATAACGATGTGGTTGCCCATTATGTGCACAATATTGCCTTGCAATTTTAAAGGCCGTTTCATTAGCTTCTGATCCACTATTAGAGAAAAAAATAACATATTCTCCTCCAAGCCATTCATTTAATTTTTCAGCAAGCTGAATTGCGGGTTCATGTGATTGAGACATTGGAAAATATGATAGTGTTTGCAATTGCTCATACGCTGCATCAGCAAGTTCTTTTCTTCCATACCCACTATTCACACACCAAAGCCCACTCATACCATCTAAGTATCGTTTCCCCTCTATATCTTCCACCCAACATCCTTCGGCTTTTGCCCCAACCATTGTGCCATTTGGGCTAAAAGGGCGCATGCCATGCCAAACATACTTTTCATCCTTTGCTAATAACATATCTGTTTGTTTTGTTTTCACCATACATTCCACCTTCCAAAACAACTTATATTTCTTCAAGCTGTACTGGTGCCATGATGAGGTAAAGTTTTCTCTATTTATTTTCATTCCACATGAACGAAACAAATCCTACCAGCTGCAGCGTAATATTTTTAAGCAAAACCCCAAAATAATAGAGCTCTCCAAGAAACTGGAAAGCTCTCTTTCTTCTTAATGCGTAGACACATCACTAACCCCATGACCTGTATTAGATTTGACAAGGATTTCATCAAACTTCGCTGCATCTTCTTTCTTGCTTGAGAAAATTGTTCCTAAGTACGCTGCTAAAAATCCAAGTGGAATAGAAACAATCCCAGGTGTTGTGTAAGGGAATAACGCTTCTCCGACAAAGATTGCTTTTCCAGCCTCAGGACTCCAAACATTTGGGCTCAGTGCCACTAATGCAATAGCTGAAACTAAACCAACAACCATTCCGCAAATCGCTCCTGTTGTATTAAAACGCTTCCAATAAATTGTAAACAAAATAACCGGTAAGTTCGCACTTGCAGCAACGGCAAACGCTAACGACACGAGGAATGCAACGTTTAATGTTTGAGCAAATAGCGCTAAAATAATAGATAATACCGCTACCCCAATTGAAGCATAGCGCGCCATTGATACTTGTTCTTTTTCTGTTGCTTTACCTTTACGAATGATCTCATTATAAAAATCATGTGCAAATGCAGAAGCTGCTGTTAATACAAGACCTGCCACAACAGCTAAAATCGTTGCAAATGCAATTGCAGAAACGAAAGCAAATAAGAAATCTCCACCAAGTGCTTTTGCTAATAAAGGTGCTGCCATATTACCAGCTGGGTTTGCTTGAATAATCGCAGCATTCCCTACAAATGCAGCTGCACCAAAGCCTAGGAAAATCGTCATAATATAAAATGCACCAATTAACCATGTCGCATATACAACAGACTGACGTGCTGTTTTAGCATCACGAACAGTGAAAAAACGAACAAGAATATGAGGTAAACCAGCTGTCCCAAGAACAAGACCTAAATTTAAAGAAAGCGTATCTAAACCATCCTTATATTTCACACCTGGATTTAAAAAAGCTTCCTTTAGAGGTGTTGCCGTTTTCATCTGCGCAAACATTTCTGTCACGCTAAAATTAAATTTTGCAAATACGATTACTGAAATAACAAATGTTCCCGCCATTAGTAAGACAGCTTTGACAATTTGTACCCAACTCGTCGCTGTCATACCTCCAAAAATTACATATACCGTCATTAACGTCCCAACGATTAAAACAGATGTCGTATATTCTATTCCTAATAATAATTTAATAAGTGCTCCTGCTCCCACAAGTTGTGCAATCATATAGAAAATTGAAATTGTCATCGTATTTAAAGCTGCAACTCCGCGTACCTTTTTCGCATCAAAACGAGCTGCAATCATATCAGCTAATGTATATTTCCCTAAGTTTCTAAGTGGTTCGGCAACAAGATATAATACAACTAAATAAGCAACAAGAAAGCCTATGCTATAAAAGAACCCATCAAATCCAGTTAATGCAATTGCCCCTGCAATTCCAAGAAAAGAAGCAGCTGACATATAATCCCCCGCAATGGCCAGACCATTTTGCCACCCAGTCAAGCCTCCTCCTGCCGTATAAAACTCATTCGCATTTTTCGTCTTTTTCGATGCAAAGTATGTAATGACGAGCGTACCAAGGACGATAATCAAAAATAGTGCAAACGCCGTTGTATTCAAGTTTATCCCCTCCCTTTTTGTATATCTTGAAGAATCTTTTGTGAAGTCTCGTCGAACGATTCTGCTTTTTTGCTATAGATCATACATAACGCCCACGTCATAACAAATTGTGCAAAAGCAAAAACCCAAGCCCATGTCACATCACCAAATACTGGTGTATTTAATACCTTTGAATAAGAAGTTAAAATCGGCAATGCAATAAAAAAACTTAAAAAGAAAATACTCATCGGAACAATAAATTTCCGCTTCTTTTCTAGCAATAATTGAAATTCTTCTGATTGAACGACTTCTGTATAATTTACCTCCCCTTGTAACTTACGTGCCGAACTATCTCGTTTCATTCGCCCTCTCCCCTCTCCTTCATTCTTTAAATAAAATTCTCCCTCGCCTCTACAAAAATATAAATTTTAAAAATATTCAGAAACTTTATATTTATTTTAGACAATCTCTTCTTCTCTGCAAAGATTTTTCGATAGACATTTTTCGGCATATTTTTCTAATTTCTTAATATATTTTTGAAAAATAAAGAAGTAGCGCTCACCGCACTACTTCCTTATTTTTCTCTTTTTCTAAGTTTCGTGCCGTCCTACTTAATTCAACATCTTTTCCATCTTTATACGTACCAAATAAAAAATCATACACTGGATTCGACACACCAAACCAATAATTTTCATTTTTATAATGATGCAAAATATGTGTTTTTTTTAACCATCTACCAAAACGAGTCAACGGACGAATTGGTCTATGTGCTATATAATGTTTCCATTCATAAACAAGTAACATTATAATCATTCCTATTCCAAATGAGAGTGTAATCGTTACATCTTTTGTGATCCCATATAGAATGAACAAATAAATCGTAAACCCTGGCAGGCTATACCAAGCTGGTAAAAATAATAATTTTAAATCATCAGGATACACATGATGGTCATAATGTAATCTCTTTAACATTTTCAGTAAAAATGGATTTTTTGGAGGCTTCATATGAAATAAAAATCGATGCGTAACATATTCATTCACTGTATAAAAAATGATACCAGCAAGACATGATATACCCGCTATTCCTGTAAATAATTGCATTTGCAAAATAATGATAAAAAGAATCATTACCCCAATCATAATGATAATATCATGTTGTAAAAAAAACTCCTTCCATACTCTTTTCATTCATCCTATCCCCTTTCTTCGAAAAAACAGCCGTAACATATCGTTACGACCCTTTCTATCTTATCTATGTTACTCTCTTTATATTATAAATTAGCTCGTTGCTCTATTGTAGAGAAAAAATCATTCGAACCAAATATATTTTGTTTCGGTATAATATTTTCAACTGCAAAGACAGTTACTTCTCCTCTCTGCACTTCTCCAATTATAAGTCCCAACAATTCATGATTTACAGCAAATGTTAATTGCTTTGTTTGAAGTAATCTTTCAACAGTTTGAAGAACAGCCTCATATAAAGGGTTCCTATCCGTTATTTCTTTTCTAATCTTTGGCGCTAATGTAATGATAATTTCTTTTCCATTAACTGTGGTTCGATACATAAAAATCTCCCCTTCGGTCTTATATGAACAACTGTAAGGCTTTATACGCAAAGTGAATCGAGTACCCGACTAAAATGAAACCAGCTCCCAATGTAATATAACCGAGTGCCTTTGGCTTAAGTAGAGTTCGTCCAAAATGAACAGAAAAAGCGATATTTAAATTCCACAAAATAATACCACCAATGATGCAAAGGCTATATAAAAACGCCTCCTGCTTTGTGACTTTCGTAAGCAGTGAACTAAGCGTACTTCCATATACACCAAACCAAAAGACAAGATTTAATGGATTAGATACCGCAATGAAAAAACCTGCCATATAGGATTGATGAAGTCCTCCTACCTCTTCTTGATTATATTCCATATTTGAATGCAAAATTCCTTGTTTTACACTTTGAAATCCTAAATAAAACAGTAAGAAAAAACCTATACAATACATAAATGCCTGTACATATGTATACATAAATACAGAAGACAATCCAAAGTAAATAAGAAGCATAAATAAAACATCTGCACTCATGCCCCCTATTCCAACAAGCCAAGCGTGCCAAAACCCACGTTCAATCCCTCTTTTTAACATTTCAATATTAATCGGTCCTACTGGTGCAGCCAATGAAATACCTAGTACAATTTGTTGTATAATCGCTCCAAACATAGTTCTATCCTTTCCTACTCCTTTTATATTAGCTAATGAAAACACGACAAAATATAGACTATCTTTTTCAAAAAATATACACCATTAAAATGTCCTTTTTTATCCAAAATATGCAAAAAAGCCGTCCATAGGCGGCTTTCACTTCTCTATTTTATGATGAAATGGACATTTACCTGTAATCGGTTGAATATCGTCTCCAATAAAATATTGCTTCCACTCACGATGCTCTGGGTCACCATAATGACTGATATTCGGATGTTTCGGCAATTGATCCCATTTTTCCACCCGTTCTCTGACCATTTGCCGCGAATAAGCACCTTTGGGCCGATCTCCTTCTAAACCGTCAAATATAATTCGCGGCTGAAATCCTATAATGAGTGAATTTCCTAAATGTCGCGTTTTTCTTTGTTCATAAGCAGGAGCGTTTCCAAAAGCAAACATAGGCTCCCCACCAAATGAAAATTCCCATAAGTAATGATCTGGATTTTCTGGGATTCTTTCAGGCCATGGCTGTTCATCTGCTTCATGTAAATATTGTAGCACTTTCCAAAAGTAAGAACGGTAATACTCAAGTGATCGTTCTTCATATTCCGGTTCTACAAATAGAAAAAAACCTCTTCTTACAACAGGTCGTTCGTTCATCAACTCCAAAAAAGAACACATCGTCTGTGGTAAATGATTCCAATCATCATGAGACAAGAATGAGTAGCGAAGTTCATTCTTCTTTAAGGCTGTTAAACCAAAATAACAAGGAAACGATGGATCCAATACAACATTAGAAAAATTTCCAAATTCCTCAGAAACCCATATTGGTATATCCTTCCTCATTTTCATTCCTTCATTATCCAATAAATAAGACTGATTCATTCTCTCACCTCATTATGTACAGTACTCACTTAAACATATTAGAAAAAGAGCTTGTCCTATACCATAAAAAAACTTGCGTAAAAAATTATTTAAAAATACAAAAACTTAAAACCGCTTACTTGACTAAAATCTACCATTTCATGTATATTAAAACTATCATTTAGCAGAATATTCGATAATATAATTTTTTTAGTTTTATGAATTCGCGAATATTTCAAATCAACTTTACTAAATGAAAAAGTAATCGTTTTTTAGGGGGAATTGTAACATGCAAGGAAAAGTAAAATGGTTCAACAATGAAAAAGGCTTTGGATTTATCGAAATTGAAGGCGCTGATGATGTATTTGTACATTTCACAGCTATTCAAGACGAAGGCTACAAATCTTTAGAAGAAGGTCAAGAAGTATCTTTCGACATCGTTGAAGGAAACCGTGGACCTCAAGCTGCTAACGTAGTAAAACTTTAATCCAACATATAAAAGGGGGTTACCTTACTTGGTAACCTCCTTTGTTATTCCTTTGTATATTTCCTTTTTGCAGGGTAAAAACTATGTGAAATGCAACAGAATACAAAGGAGGAATTGATGATAGTGAGCTCACATGTGAATGATTTTGAAGAAGTAAAATTCCGCGTAGAAACAGCGCAAAAAATGGTAGGCTCTGCAACAATTACAATGGATCCCGAGTCATTACAACATGCGACAATTGCAGTCGAATCTGCACGTTCTCAGCTTGAAACAATGAAATCTGTTGCGACAGATTTAGACGAACCTTTTTTAATGAATGAAGAAAAAAAATTAAGTCTATGCGAACACCAATTGAAAGAAGCGAAACATTAAATAAGCATCCAGAGATACCTCTGGATGCTTTTTACGATAATTGCTCTCCATATGCTTTTAACTTTTCTCCGACAGTGCACTGCCGAATACAAAAAGAATGGGCATAGTATTTACTATGTGTCTTTCGATAGTGTTCCTGTAAAAAACATCCTTCACAGTATGTTTCTAACAAATCATTTACCTCTGTAATGAGCTGCTTCTTATTCACCCCTGCACCTCTCTATTCCAATATTTCTTTATGGCTATCGATTGCTGTTCCTTCTAATGCTTGCGTGGCCAATTGATGTGCTTCTTTATTCTGTTTCCTTGACACTGGTTCACAGACAAGCTTTAATTTCATCTTCTTTGCTTTTTGTTCAATCTGATCTAAGTAATGATTCAAATGTTCATCGTAGCACGGCCATTCTCCAGCTAGTTGCTGAAGTACGACTTGAGAATCACCATGTAGTGTAACCGGTTCATATTTGATTCCTAATTCCTCTAGTACATTCATTCCATATAATAACGCTGCATATTCCGCTTCATTATTATCATATATGCCGTCTATATATGCATTTCGACGAACTCGATACACCTTCTGACCTTTTTTATAATAAATACAAATACCAATTCCAGCCTCTTTCGTTTGCAGGTCATATCCCCCATCAAAGTAAATACGAATATCTTGTGGCTCCTCTTCTATTTGTTTACCGAGCTTATTCATCTCTTTAAACGTCCATTCCACTCCCATTTCATCATAAAACAATAGTTGCTTTACTCTTCCAGTTTTCTCAAAATCAGTTGCAAATTGAAGTGCCTCTTCTATGTTCATATAATCTGTTATTAATTCTGTTTGAAGATTCGATTTTGTTTTATACACCCAACATATTTTATATTTCATGTTAATTTCCCCTTATATAAGAATTCGTATTTTTATTTTATTATATTTTACCAAGAGTCACTGTATTGTATGCGAATGAATCAATTGATATTGTGAATAACCCCCTTAACTAAAATTAAATTAGATTACTACCTTAAATTTAAGCTGGAACATTCTGACTCTCCACCCATAAATTTTTAAATAGGATGCTCCTTTATATAGTGAAACTTTAATGAGCCTCGATCAAAAAATGAATATTTAGTTATTTTATAATAAGAAAAAATACTTAATAATATCACAATCGTTAAAGTTCCTAATCCAACAAATGCTATCTTTTTCTGAATCTCATTTGCTTTACCGGTAACTTTTACCTTAACCTTTGTTAACTCTTACTACCCGTAAATTAATTTTAGTGTAATGAATCAAAAGTACTTATTTATATATAAATAAAGAGGCTACCCAATCATTCCGATTTGGTTCAGCCTCTTTGTTTTATTCTTTACATCACTTTTTCAAATTGCACTCGTTTATTAATCCAATACATAACAGGCATACCAATAGCCATTACCACAAATTCACCCGCTGCACATGTAAGCCATGTAAATAAAAATGGCAGTTCAAATGCAAGGTGAAGTTCTATCGCTATCATAAACATTGTAACTGTAAAGATAACTGTATTAAAAATCATACGAGCCCAAACACCCTTAATAAAACGCATAGAAATAATCGTAGCGAGAAGTGCAAGAATGGATTGTCCTACTCCAAATACTAAATCATACCCAATCATAGGTGAGAAAAAGAGATTTGTTAAAAATACACCTAAGACAATTCCATAAATTGATTTCTTATTAAATACCACGAGATGATTAAACATTTCCGAAATACGAAATTGTACATTCGTAAAGCCAAATGGCTGAATAAGTGCAGAAACAGCAATATATAACGCTGCCAAAATACCATTACCAACTATAGTTTTTATTTTCATGACAAAATCTCCTTAGTTTTTTTTACGTGGGATGGTCCCGAACCACGTGATTCGTTTTTAAACAGCAAATTTACATTGTACGCAATAGTCAACCATTCGTCAATAGATTCCTATCATTTACTATCCTTTCTCTTATAGACCGCGTATAATAAAGTATATGAAAGGTTTAGGAGGTTTCACTTCATGACAGCAATAATTCAAAATGAAAAAGTGATCGTTTCTATCTCTGAAAAAGGTGCTGAACTAGAGAGTGTTCGCTTAAAAGAAGACAATACAGAATATTTATGGCAAGGAGATCCTAAATATTGGGGGCGCCGTGCACCAATTTTATTCCCAATTGTCGGTAGATTAGTGGACAATGCATATTATGTAGATGGTAAGCCTTATTCATTAACACAACACGGGTTCGCTCGCGACCTTATATTCTCCGTAAAAGAGCAAAGTGAAACAAAAATTACTTATGTAGTCACTAGTAATCAAGAAACTTTACAAAAATATCCTTATGAATTTGAGTTGTATGTTTCTTATAAACTAGACGAGCAAAATATACATGTTACTTATGAAGTGATTAACCCTACTTCAAAAGAAATGTTATTTTCTATCGGAGCACATCCAGGGTTCAATTGTCCTTTAATAGAAGGTGAATCATTTACAGACTACCATTTATCATTTAATCGCCCTGAACATTTAGAAACAAGCGTTTTAAAAGGACCATTTCTATCAAAAGAAAAACAATTGGTTGTTGAAAATAAGACAGAATTACCACTTACATACGATTTATTCAAAAATGACGCCCTTATTTTTGAAAATATGAATACAAATGAAATTTCTATTCGCTCTCATAAACATAATAAATTTGTCAAAGTAGCATTTGAAGGTTTCCCATTCGTTGGTGTTTGGACATCAGGTAATGACGCTCCTTTCTTATGTATCGAACCTTGGTATGGGATTGCTGACGAAGTAGAACCAGCAAAAGATTTCAAAGAGAAAAAAGGCGTACAACCCTTACAAGCAAATGAAACATTTACATGCCGCTACAGCATTACAATTGGATAAAGTGCCTTTTTTCATATTCTATCCCTCATCTTTACAATTAGGTGAGGGATTACTATCAACGAATGCTATATAATAATGGAGGTATTCAATTTTGATTGAAGTATATATTGATGGTGCATCAAAAGGAAATCCCGGTCCTTCTGGTGCTGGAGTTTTTATTAAAGGTGTTCAGCCACCTGTGCAACTATCACTACCACTTGGAACCATGTCCAACCATGAAGCTGAGTACCATGCATTACTCGCTGCATTAAAATATTGCACAGAACATAATTATAACATTGTCTCTTTTCGTACAGATTCACAGCTTGTTGAGCGTGCTGTGGAAAAAGAGTATACAAAGAACAAAATATACGTACCGCTTTTAGAAGAAGCACTACAGTACATAAATAAATTTGATCTTTTCTTTATAAAGTGGATTCCTAGTAGTCAAAACAAAGTTGCCGATGAATTAGCAAGAAAAGCCATTTTAAAAAATTAATGGAGGTTTTAATGTGAAAAAAGGTTGGATTGCTCCTCTCTCTTTATTATTTGTCTCCTTTATTTGGGGGGCCACGTTTGTTGTCGTTCAAAATGCAATGTCATTTGTTGGACCATTTACTTTTAATGGTGTTCGCTTTTTACTTGCTGGAATCATTTTATTATTTGTCCAATTTATATTCTCGAAACAAACTTCAAAACAAGAAATTCAGTATAGTAGCATTGCTGGTTTAATTGTCGGATTTTTCTTATTTGTCGGTTATTTGTTGCAAACATTTGGATTACTCTATACTACTTCTTCTAAAGCAGGATTTTTAACTGGACTCAGTATTGTTATGGTTCCCATTCTTTCGTTTATTTTTTTTAAACAAAAAGCTACACCTTTTATCATACTTGGCATTATTACTGCAACAGCGGGTCTATATTTACTAACCGCTGGTGATTCTTTTCAATTAAATATTGGTGATATACTCGTTCTCGGCTGTGCAATTGCCTTTGCAGCGCATATTCTCATCAACGGGGTCTTTTCTAAAAAGATATCCCCTTTATTATTGAGCACATCCCAAGTATTGTCTGTTGGAATTTTTTCTTCCATTTGTGCTTTTTTATTCGAGGACTGGGAAAAGTTATTTTCAATCTCTTTATGGACGAATTCCGCTTTTTTATTTGCTCTACTTGCAACATCCCTATTCGCAACATCAATCGCTTTTTTTATTCAAACAGCTGCGCAAAAACATACTTCTCCAACGAGAGTTGCCATTATTTTCGCAATGGAACCTGTCTTTGCTGCCTTAACAGGTGTTCTTGTCGCAAACGAACAGCTTTCTATTCCCGCAGTACTTGGTTGTCTCTGTATTTTCTTAGGTATGATCTTCGTTGAACTTCCTTCAAAAGCAAAAAAAGAAGCGCAGGCTGCGTGATGTTACGCTTGTAACGTCCGCATAAAAGCCTTTGCGCTTTTTTTATCAGTAATTTTCTCTTCCCTCAAACGCTCTAATAAAGCGATAAAATAACTGCCATCAAATTGTAATTGATGTTTAATTGTTGCCTCAATTGCTGCATTCACAAGCCCATCAGATGCACCTGTATACCCTTGACCAAACATAATAAACCCTTGTGCATCCTCTGATAATTTAAATCCTTTTGTATGTAAAAATGAAAGATAATCTTGTACTGTTTGCATGCTGTTCCCACCTACCAAAAAATTCTCCACTTCCTATCATACAAGTTTTCAGGCTTCTTGAGAATAGATAAAAACAACATTAGATGATTCGCTAATTTTCACTTTCTTTCCCTCACCTTGGTTATATTGTAAGGTGTTACATGATGTGAAGATAAAGAAAATGAAATAATCCCCTATATAAAAAGGATTCATCTACCGCATCAAGAAATAAATAAAGTGTAACTTTATTTGGCGGGAATTTTCTTCATTCCGCACCTGTCTCTCTTGATATATTCTGAACATTGAGACCAAAAGATCATTACTCACAAATAACGAGATAAAAAGGAGAAATGTAATGAAACAAGCTCTATTAATTATTGATTCTCAACAAGAACTGATTGATGGTAACGAGCAAGAATCTGCAGTATTTCATAAAGATCAATTATTAACGAACATAAATATAGCCATTCAAAAAGCAATTCAATCCAATGCTCTTATTATTTTCGTCAGAGATACTGATGTTGCTTCGGGTGTGGGGAAAGGCTTTCAAATACATGAGGAAATTAAAGTACCTCATACAGCACAAATCATAGACAAACAAACAAGCAACCAATTCATTTTATAACACCTCTTTACATACGATTTTAAGAGAAAAAGAAATTGGCCATCTTGTTATCGGTGGTTGCAAAACCGAACATTGTATTGATACCGCCGTTAGAACAGCAACTGTACAGGGATTTGACGTCACTTTAATCAAAAACGGTCATTCCACAAATGATTCTACGATTTTATCAGCCAAGCAAATTATTGACCATCATAATAAAACACTACATGGTCATTATAATGTGGATCATTTTTCTGTTGTGAGAGATGTCGAGGAAGATTTATTTTCTCCTATTCATGATCAATACCGTGAGTAGAAAAAATCGCATTTATAAATAAAAAAGATTCCTTTTTTAAAAGGAATCTTTTTCAACCGAATATCTGCGCAGCAATGCCATATAATCCACCATTTCGTTTCAAAAATTGAGTGCTGTTTTTCATCATAACTGGTGGTTGATTTACCTTTTGAAATCCAGCTGTCTCGAGCACTTTCATAAAAAATTCTTTTCCTTCTGGTACATCAATTCTAAGTCTTCCCTTATAGTCTTTTGCCAAATGATGAACAATTGTAGTTGCGATATTATCACTCGGCGCAACAATCGGTCCTATAATTCTATTTTCTGGAGTTTGCACGCTCATTCCATATCCTACAATATTATTTTCTTTGTCTTTTACAACCACACATTGTTCAGATTGTTCAATTCTTCTCTGTATAAAATTGCGTCTATTTACACCGCAAGCCAATTCATCTAACTTCACAATTCTATTACTATCTCCCTCGCCATAATCCATAAAAGTGTACTTCTTACTCCCCTCAAAACCCATGAGAGTTACATACTGATTACATATATATTTCGAAACATGACTAACCGCTTGAAAACCTAATTTTTCATATAAAGGTTTTCCCTCTTCTGTAGCAATAAGCATAATCGATGTCTTTTCTGAAACATTTCTTATACAAGCCTCTGTTATTCTTCTGCCAATCCCTTTTCCTTTATACTGCGGATGTACAATGACCATGCCAATAGAAGCTAGCTTCTCTCCATATAAGATAATAGCTGCACTGGCAATACATTCACCTTTCATATTCTTCCCACCATATACAATTCCTGATTGGAAAATTGTTTTGATTTCTTCTAAACTATAATCCCATCCAACTAATTCAGATAAATGTATAAGATGCGGGATATTTTTTTCCTCAATTCTCTCTATTGTAATCACTATCTACCCTCCCACTATATTCCATAAAGGTTGCTCGCTTAATAAAGGAAAACTTTAATCAGTGGGGGTTTTCTTCATCCCCCACTGATTATTAGTTGAACCAATCGGGCTTTTACGGGAAGTTGATCCCCCACCTATCTTCCTTGTTTCTCTCTGAATCTTGAGATGGGGGTCTTACTGCCCGTTAATGCGGGATAAATAGGAAAGAGCTCTATTATTCTTGCTTATTAATAATTTGTGCTAAATCCATAAAAAAGCTTAATGATTCAGGGTTGGCCATGGAACCTTGATTGACTACTTTTTCTGCCGGAAACCCTAATAAAATTTTTCGAATTGGAACTTCTAATTTCTTTCCACTCAATGTTTTCGGAATTTGCTCTACTACGTAAATTTCGTCAGGTACAAAACGTGGTGAAACTTTTTGTTTTATTTCGGCTTTTATCGCTTCTTTTAAATTATCACTCATATTTACTTCAGGTTTTAACACGACGAAAAGTGGCATAAATGATTGACGTCCAAGGAGCTCTAAATCCACTACTAGACTCTCCATAATAGCATCTAGCGACTCAACTATACGATAAATTTCGCTCGTCCCTAGACGTACACCTAGCCGATTGATCGTAGAGTCTGATCGTCCGAAAATAACACAGCTTCCTTTATCATCAAATTTAATCCAATCACCATGTCGCCAAATCCCTGGATACATCTCAAAATAACTTTCAAAATAACGTTTATTCTTGTCATCTCCCCAGAAATAAACGGGCATCGATGGCATTGGTGCCATTATAACCAATTCCCCAACTTCATTAATAACTGAATTTCCCTCATCATTAAATGATTGTACGTGGGCTCCTAAAGAACGTGCTTGTATTTCTCCAGCGTAAACAGGCAATATAGGCGAACCACCAACAAATGCCGTACATACATCGGTCCCTCCACTAGTTGAAACAAGCCACACATCTCTTTTCACATTCTCATATATCCACAAGAATCCTTCTACCGATAGAGGTGAACCTGTTGAACAAATAGCCTTTAACCTAGAGAAACGATGTCTTTCTTTTGGCTTAACCCCGAATTTCATACATGCGCTAAGGAAACCAGCACTTGTACCAAAGAAAGTAACACCAACTTCTTCTGCAAAATCCCATAATATATGTATACTCGGATAAGATGGACTGCCATCATATAAAACAATTGTACCTCCAGTTAACAGTCCCCCCACTAAAAGATTCCACATCATCCATCCTGTCGTTGTAAACCAAAAGAACACATCATCTTGATTCACACCTTGTTCAACTAATAATGTTTTAAGCTGTTCTAATAGTATTCCACCTTGACTTTGTACAATCGGTTTTGGCAACCCTGTTGTTCCAGAAGAAAATAAAATCCAAAGAGGATGTTCAAATGGAACCTTTTCGAAAACAAGCTCACAATCTCCTCGCAATAGATCCTTCCAATACATTGTACGATTATTCAATTTAGAGTCATTACTGCTAACATAAGGGATTAAAACAGTCTGTTTTAAAGTAGGTAGACTCGATTGAATTTCCGAGACATTTGTTATTCTATTCTGAATTTTACCATTATAAGAATATCCGTCAACCGCAAGTAAAATTGTCGGTTCAATTTGTTTAAATCGATCAATAACAGTATTTGTCCCGAAATCAGGAGAACAGCTGGACCAAATGGCTCCAATACTGGCACATGCTAAAAAAGCAATTACTGTTTCAGGAATGTTAGGCATATAAGCAACTACACGATCTCCTTGTTTCACTCCTAATTCCTTTAGAGAATTTGCCACCATCGCTGTCTTTTGCTGAAGTTCTTTCCAGCTTATTTCTGTTCTCCGAGTGGTTTCTGATTGAAAAATTACTGCTGGCTTATTTCCTCTTACATTTCGAAAAACATGTTCCGCATAATTTAAAGTAGCACCTGTGAACCATTTTGCCCCGGGCATCTTTCTTGATTCCAAAACTTGATTATATGGTGTGTTAGATTTGACTTGGCAGTAATTCCAAATATTTTCCCAGAACATTTCAAGTTCGTCAACAGACCATTTCCATAATTCACTCTGATTGCTAAAAGATAAATCCTTCTCTTGTTTAAGCCATTTCATAAAGAGACTGATACCTGATTTTTCTATTTGTTGTTGTGATGGCTTCCATAATAGGTCCCCTTCAGTAACCATTTTCATTGTTATTCATTCCCCCTTAGCTAACAATTTTTTAGACGTAAATAATAACTATATACAGTATTTGCTCTTTAAAAACCTTTTTTTCAAAGGAGGAAGTTCGTACTTTAATAAAAAAAGCTCTCCTATAAAAGGAGAACCTTTTTACTACTAGCTTAATAAACTTATGTCTAAAGAAACTTGAACTTGTAATTACCTTCTGCTTTCATTCTTTCAAACTCTTCTTTATGCTCTACATACAAATGGACTTTTTCTACATCTCTCACTTTACAACCAACGCCCCTGATTGGAACATAACAGCAGAACCATACCTCTCTTGAAACCATTTCTGTTGTCTTAGTAACTTGAATTTTTTATTTATTATTCTTTTCTTTTTTGTTGATACTCAAAGAATGAGGTTACTCTCCCTCCTATTCAGTTACCCAAACTTTCTCCTTCTTTCTATACTTACAACCCTGCTCTTAAGTATGATCAATATATAAAACCCCTTCTCATAAAGAAAGGGGTTTTACATAATTTTATTATCTTATTCAGTTACTTGATACACGATACGATACATGCCTCTTTTCAATCTTTTCCTCTATTTCTCTTAAATTCTCTTTATCACTTAATAATAATTGTTTATTCTCTATCAATAATTGTTTAAAGGATTTTCTTATTTTCTTTCGCATAATTTTTTCCTCCTTCACTATTACAAATAACTTATCAAAGGATTATTTATATAAAAGATAAGTGATTATCTGTATAGTTTTATAATAAAAGATTCATGTGAAATCTGTTTGAATTCCAGATGAAAACTAAGTATTTTTTCTGACAACTCCATCAATTGAAAGAAGTTACATAAAAAATAACGTCTAATCAACATATACTTGATTAGACGTTATTTATAGTATAAAGCATTTCTTTTTTATAACATATTTATAAACATTTCGGGTCTTCCCCAGTTCATTTCTCCACAAACAAAACGTACTTTCTCTTCATCAATTGTATGCAAACCTTCCTCTAACAAACAGGAAATTGGAACTTCACAATGAATTCTTGCCAATTGTAATGATATATTTAAGTTTTCCAAATCATTTTCAATTTTTGTACGCTGTGCTTTCGTCAATGACGCTATATTTTCTAGTACTGCCGCTACTGTACCATGTTCTTGAATTAATTTATACGCTGTCTTCTCACCAATTCCTTTTACACCTGGGTAGTTATCACTCGTGTCTCCCATAAATGCTTTCGCATGAACGATTTGCCAAGGCTCTACGCCTTTTTCTTCCATAATCTTCTCTGGCGTATAATATTCATAGTTTCCGATTCCTTTA
The DNA here is from genome assembly GCF_000482345.1 of Bacillus sp. UNC437CL72CviS29. NCBI lineage: Bacteria > Bacillati > Bacillota > Bacilli > Caryophanales > Bacillaceae > Bacillus > Bacillus sp. UNC437CL72CviS29. The sequence goes on from NZ_AXVB01000010.1 coordinate 129,483, forward strand.
CGAAGAAGCATTACGGTAACATTTGTATCAACAAGCTGTAATAAATCTGTATCACCTGTTAGAATATATACTTCCGCCTCACTAGCGTATTCTTTTGCTAACGTACCAATACAGTCATCAGCTTCATAGCCCTTCATTCCAATTACAGGAATAGATAACTGTGAAGTCATCTCTTGTACTAAATCAAATTGCGGAATCAATTCTTCTGGTGGCGCTGCACGGTTTGCTTTATAATTTGAGAACGATTCCGTTCGGAATGTCGTACTTCCCATATCCCAGCATGTTACAATATGCGTCGGTTCAATTGCTTGGGTTGCTGTTAATAAATGTTTCATATAACCATGAATCCCATTTGTTGGGGTACCGTCTTTTCTCTTCATAAATTGTCCATAAACACTTGTTGCGTAAAAAGCACGAAATAATAGTGCCATACCGTCAACTAACAATACTTTTCTCATAATTCCTCTCCTACTAACAAAAAATAATAACCTCACGTTATCTCGTAAGGTTATATAAATAGATTACCATTCTACGTTTTTGTTCAACTTTATCCATTATACAATGTTTTCATATATTTAGCACCATTAACAGCTCAAGATGTTTGACTACAGCATGTGTGGAGCAATCCAGAATACGTATTTTTACCTGTTGAAACGACTACAGCCTTCGCAGTTCCATTCACGATATGCGTGCCTTTAAAACATACATTTTCAAGTTGAATTGGATTGTAGTCTTTCATTCGTTTTAATGGAATAAAACGTTTGCGTTCAAGATGATAACAGCTTTCAAATTTCTCTACATTTGCTTCTTTTCCTGTTAACACCGATTCATTTACTAACAAATCTTCTGCATATATAATACGTACATCAGCTGGAACTATATCACCTGCTGATAGAAAAACCATGTCCCCTGGAACTAGCTCTTCAACTGGAAGTTTCATTATTTTTGATTCACTATTCTGACCTACAGATGTATATCCTTCTACCCTAGAAACAGTAACTGTTACAACCTCGCACTGATTGTAATTATGAACACGTTGCTTTGCAAAACCAGGAATCATTTCGCTTAATTTCATCATTACATCAGAAAAAATTGCTCGTTTTGAAGATAATTCATTTTTCCCGTACACATGAATACGCTTCTGTGCTTCTTTCATTGAAAGACCATCTCTTGTTGTTTTAAAATAAGCAAATACAGATTTGACATCTCTAGTTGCAATTTCAATTAACAAATCTTTATTTTGTTTTAATAGAGATTGTTCTTTCAACATTTTTTTGCTTTGTTTATGTGACATGTTACCCACAATTTTATTTACATATAACATATTACCGTCTCCTCCTTTACAACATAGGAAGAAACGCTTTGTTTCTCAATTTATCTCACTTTAACCACTCATATTTCTCTATAGCTTGTTAAAGTGTGCCACGTTCAACTCATCCTTATTTCAGCTCATAACTAGCTGAACGTTATCTTATGATAAATATAGAGGGAGGAACAAGTCGTTTCCTGCCTACATCATATATTTTTGTTTCGAAGTATATGGGTAACGGAACCGAGTCAGAATTTGACATGCTCCTCACCTCCCTTTTCATTTTTTAGTTAGTACTTATAATCACAGCTTGTTTATAAAAAGACCTCTACTCATAAGCGAGTAAAGGTCATTACATACATAAATAAGCGATTCCTAATCAACATAGAAATCCGCGAACCTCTCCCTCGCCGAGTTTTAGCACTGTATAGCATAGGTACGTTACCAGCTACGTTAAGAAAAACCTTAATTCGATCATTCCTGTTGACCCATTGGCGTCTCTCGACATTTTTGGGCAGTAGCATTTCTCTATACAGGAGCCTCACCTAACAGAGACTTATTTTTATTACATAGAAAATGTTACTCCTATTTAAAATAGATGTCAACACTTTGAATTCAAACTTTTTCCTTATTACGACAAGTATTTCCTAGAAAATGATTCAAGACAGAAATACACTTATTCTAATACTAATTGTTTAAGGTTTTTCAATATGTTAAACACCCAGCAATCACGATTCCGATAGAAATTGATAAAAACATAAGGAAAAGTCCAACAGCCTGGTTATCTTCTTCGATGCTTTGGTTGATATTAAAACGCGGTGTAAGCCATTCAGCTAAATAAAACACAATAATTTGCGCTAATACTCCAATCGCTCCCCATAAAACCATATCCATTAATGAAACAGAATGAGCAGCCGTAGAATACAAAACAATTGCAAGCCCAAGAAGTCTTCCTCCAAGTGCATAGCTTGCTGCTTTATTCCCTTTAGCCATTAATGAAAATTCCTTCACTTTTGTTGTCACTTCCATAAGAAAAAGACCAATACATAAAAGACCGATTGTAACTGCTAAATAAAGTAAGAAATTTATCATTTCTAATCCTCCTTTTTAATTCCTACAGGTAAATAATATGATTCATTCCCCGTAATTTTTTCACCAGCACGTATACCAATACTACTTGGCTTCCCAGCAATTAAAAATGATCCAAACACATACGACAGCTCCTCGATCCCCTTTTCAGTCTCAAGAGAAACAACAGGAAGCTTTAAATATTTTTGAAATATAGGAAGCTCTTTTTTATACGTTTGATATGAATTTTGATTAACAATATTAGTGTCTTTATCACGAATTGTAACCGTGTCGCCTTCTCTACCGAATGAAGGTTTTTGAACAAAAGAACTTTTTCCTAAAAACAGATCTGCTTCTAGGTAAGTAGGAAGCATATATTCTTTAATCCATTGTTGTTCCTCATTTGTATAAAAAGCACCTGCCTCCGCTAATCCCCAAATGATACATTGAACCGATTTCGGCTGCAGTAGAAAAGATGAAATCGGATTTATAATAAAAAGCTTTCCTTCCTTTACAAGCTGCAGTAATTCGATCCCTACAAGATCTCCAGTGTTAGGATCTTGGTCCTCAACTAAGTGTTCAATAGGATATGTCTGGCGATACAAAACATCAATTGGTACACCATCTCCGTCAAGTAAAGCATCTTCAGTAATTCTGAGTTCTGACATTGACACCACTTTGTTGCTAACCTGACATAGCTGACTCAAATACCGAGTTGTATTCCAATCTTCTATATGTTCATGATGGGCTGTAAAGACAACGTTTGGTCTTTCTATCCCTTTAACCGCTTCCATCACAGCTTTTGTGATACCAGAAGAGAGAAGACGTTCCTGTTTGTTGTTTGGGTCATGATACTCTAATTCTTTGCAGACCTCCCCATTCATTTGAAAGCATTCCATGATAAAAGTCGGAGTATCGCTATTAAACTCAAGCATTTTGATACCAGTATTTGTCATCGCGAAATCAAACCGTGAAATAATAGATTCAGGAAATAGAGATTTCATTCTAATAAAAGGCAGACTGGAAGAAGGAAAACCAAGTTCAAGAAGCTGAGCGTCAGACAAGGTCCGAAGAAGCCTAGCAGTCTTAAAAAATACTTTTCCCATTCGTTCCGTTGCTAATTGCAAATTTTGGATTGTTTGTTCTGTTATTTCAAAAACATGAAAAAGACTATATTCACTCCCGTATAAGTCGGACCAAAAGTGAGAGAACCTTGAATAAAATTCACTTCGTTTCTTTATGTAAAGCGACATAATTTAACCTCCGGATCCGCCCTTTGAACCGCTTCCAATTCCCCCTTTAAAATTGGACGAAGCTTGATAGGACTTAAATTCAGCAGAATTTTTGAAAGTTGATTTATTTTGATAATATCTACCACCGTAATAATAACCCCCATGATGACTTGAATGGCTGTCATCGCATCGCCACACGCCAAGTTCATCATCCCAATCCCAATCTGCACAACTCTTATCTTTTGGTTTTGAAGGGAGATCTTTTGTACAGCCTGATAAAGTACCAGCCATTAAAGATGTAAGAACACCCGTTACTAACCATTTGGTTTTTGTCACTTTCCAACGCCCCTTTATATATTATATTTTTATTATAAAAGAATTCATGATAAAGTAGAAGAAAAAGAAAGAGGGGTTACAAGTGCGGTTAGAATATCGACTCAATGATGAAGCAAAACAATATCCTGCTCTATGGAACTATGCCGATATTTCTGTGTCTGAAGCTGTCGCAAGGATGACCTGTGAGTACTTTGTTAAAGAAGGAGATACATACGTCGTAACAGCAACCTCGATGGATCCCGATGGAACAGCAGTATTATATGTGCAAAAAGAAACATTTTTCAACGACCCTTCAGAACCCACATATTCCCATATAGGTTTTGAGATTAGAGAATTACTAGGAGAAAATTCGATTTTAATAGAAAGTAAAGATGTATGGAACCATGACGAGATTGTAACGTATCTCCATTCAGATATTTTGTACGTTCAAAAAGACGGAATATTTATGGAATTCACCCTAGACTCCAGAGAGATTGATGAAGATCGAAAATGCTATGTTTATTATGGAAATTTCACAGGTGAACACAGATAAAGTGAAACTTTAATTCGTGGGGCCACTGATTATCAGCCCTCGCGAATCAGGCTGTTACGGGCAGTTAATGCGGGGTAACAATCAAATGAATTCCCACCATTTGGAGTCTATTTGATTTCTACTATTTTTATGCTTTCCACACAATGAAATTGCAATCATTTCTAACATACCGAAAAAGGGCTCCTACAACAAAAAAACCTTACGTATAAAACGTAAGGTTTTTTATATAGCCCCACACATGCCGTTCTCTCTAGATGTCCATAAACCTGCTCTCACAGGTGGATGTTCTCATAAATGCTTTCAGCTTCCTTCTTAAAAAGATGGCATGCTGTTTACATTTAGATATTGAACTTCCGTATTATACTCATTGGTTTAAGACATACATAAGCTACGTACACCGTAGGAATTTTATTTAATGTTAGTTGAAATAAGACCCCCGCACGTGCCGTCACTCGTAAATGTCCAAAAACCCGCTACTCGCAGGTGGATGCCCTCACAGCTACCGTACATCTTCCTCCATAAGGAAGGCTTGATGATGGTCACTAAATATTGAGCTTCCGTATAACTAACATCGGTTTTAGACATAAATAAGTTACGTACACCGCAGGATGTTTTATTTACTTGTCGCTATCTTATCACATTGCATGCAATGTGTAAAATGTAATGTTTTGAAGTAATTTCTTACTTGTGACCTTATTTTAATACAAAATATTTTTACATGCAAGAGGTTACTGTCCTTCTTTTACAATTTGGTTTTCTGGATAAGAAATCCAATCACTCCAGCTTCCAGCATATAACTTCACATTACGAAAACCAGCTGTTTGTAACGCTAATATATTCGGACATGCTGTTACACCAGATCCACAATAGACAATTGTTTCTTTCTCTTTATTAAGATGATGGAACCGTTCTTCTTGCTCATTTTTATTTTTGAACTGACCTTCCGCCGTGATTCCATCTTTCCAAAAATAATTTTCTGCTGTCGGAATGTGACCAGCTTTAGGATCAACAAGTTCTTCGACACCAGCATAACGTCTTGGCTCTCTCGAATCAATTAACGTAACATCTGCATTTGTACGAATTTTTTCTTTCACATCTTCCATCGTTACCAGCATGTTATCTTGTACATTCGGTATGAATTTTTTCCGTTCAATAGTTGGAACTTCTGCTGTTATAGATAAATTTTGTTCTTTCCAAGCAGGAAAACCACCATTTAACAAATATGTTTTTTGATGCCCTACATATGTTAATAGCCACCATAAACGCGAAGCCATTGCACCTGCTTGACTGTCATATGCAACTACTGTCGTATGTTCATCAATACCAGCTTGAGAAAGCTTTTCAGCAAAATCCTGAATATCTGGAAGTGGATGACGACCGCCATGCTCCGTAATAGAACTGGATAAATCAAGATTCAAATCAAAATATAGCGCATGAGGAATATGTTCTTTTTCATACTGTTCTCTTCCCCAATTTGGATTAGCCAAGTCAAAACGACAATCGACTATGCGGACATGTTCATCTTCTATATGATCACGTAACCATTCGACTGTAACAATCATACTTAACGACCTTCTTTCTCTTGCAGGCGACCTACATACTCCATAACCATATCTTCTGTTACAATTTTACGTTGTGGTGCAACACCTCGTTTAGCAAGGTTATTAATTTGTTTCGTTACCATATTAATCGAATCTACTGAGAAATGTTTTCCATTTGATGCGAGTGCTACTGCCGCTTCAATTGCTGCTTCACGCTGTGCTTCTAGCTGTAAAAATGTTGTCACAATTTCATTTTGTTTACGAGAATGTGCTGTAATTGCTTTATGTACTTCCATCTTCTCTTCCCCCTAAATAATTTATATTTTCTTGCCAAATAACTTCATAAAAAAATGATTAGAGTTCCATTGTAAGCCGAATCATATCTCGGCATACAATTCCATTTTCAATAATCTCTTCTTCATAATGCTTCGAAAAGTAATCAAAATCAATAGAAAAAATACGAAAACCACATTTTTGATAGAAAGCAAGCTGTGAAATACTAGAATTCCCTGTCCCTACTTCAAGATTATGCATGTGTTTTTCTTTGGCAGTTATAATTGCGTGCTGTAATAATTGTTTTCCAATCCCTTTTCCTTGTACTTCTTCAGAAACAGCGATATTCATAATTTCCATTGTTTGTGGTCTTGTCTCAAGCAATACATATACACCTATAACCTTTCCTGCCACTTTCGCAACATGGATAAGGCCGCGCTGCAAATATGCATGAATTTGCACATCACTTGGATCGGCGAGTAATAGCAATGATTTCGGTGCTATCTCTTTAGATATGTGTTCTATTACAATCTCCATAAAATTTCCCCTTTCCCTCTTGTTCTAAACCCTCCTTGTCTACCATAAGTAATACAAAGGAGGGATTCACCATGGACAACAATGAGAAAAAGTGCAACGTCATCTCGATTGATGGAAAGAAAAAGAAAAACGGAACATATTCCCACCCAAAATTAGTTGTAGATGGAAAAACATATGAGTTTTCTTCGTTCGTCTTATGCGGTGAAACACCAGATGGCAGACGCTTGGTTCTTACCCATATGATTTCTACAGATGAATTTGCAGGATTCGTAAAATCATTGGATGCTGTACTGCAAAAGAAAATTGAACGAATCTTTTTTTCATAGAGCTTTTCAAATATGAATTTCCTTTTCGATTGCTGTTAACCGTTTCCGCAATTGTTCCTTACTTTGTTCATATAGCGCTACATCGATTGTTTCCGCTAAAGCAAATAATACACTTGCATAATACTGCTTAACATCTTCCTGCATGACTTTTTTGAATGCATCCCATTTCAATTCCCATTCTTGTTTATAGTGCTGGATAAATATCTCTTCTTCATCAGCTACATATTGAGATACGACGGGCTCAAGTGATTCCTTTGTATCTTCCTGCATTGCTGCTTTATCATTTTTTTCAAAGAAGCTTTTCTCATTTTTGAAATGAGATAATGCCTTTTTAAAATGTTTTATTTCTATAGTAGGAAACGGCTCTTTATGCGTAATAATTTGGTATTCGTAATCTGCTGTCCCATTCATAGAAATAGATTCATTTTCCAACTTACATTTCACCGCGATTTCATTCCTTGCACGTTGCATCGCTTCATCGATCCATTTTTCAAGACGTAGTGATGTTGCTCGCATTTCCTGTAATAAATCATGCTGAATAAAGGCTACAAGTTCCATGAGACATTCTTGCAGTTTCATTTTCACATTTCCATCTGTTCGAAGGGATGCTGGGTTAATAAATTCAGTAAATACATCGTTATAACGTAAAAATAGACGTTGCTCCACATAATATAACAGTTCTTTCACTTCATTTTGCATTGCTTGCTCTTCTGCAAGTACACTATACGATGAAATAATATGAAGTAGCTGCTCACGTTCTGCTTCATATTTTTTTATTTGTTTTTCTTTTTCATCATTTCCTTGCTTTGCTCCTTGTATCATATTTGCCAGAAGCTGATCTGCGCTTTGCAATGCGTTATATAAAGAATGGATAGATACAAGCATTAAATCATTCATCATAAAGGATGTGAATGATTCTTCAAACTTTGCAATCCCCGAATTTTCCAAAATACCATACTTTTCTTTTGCAATACTCTTTCCTTGTTTCTCCTCAAGTGCACATAAGCTTGAAATTGCAAAGAGACGTGGATTGCGAATACCATACTGTAGGAGTTGATCTGCAATATATCCTTTCACCATTTCCAACTCATCTTGAGATTGCGCTAAGTCTGCCGCATTAATTAAGAAGAACATTTTATCAAGCGCAAATGTATCTTTCACGCGACCAAGCTGAATTAAAAATTCACGATCCGCTCTTGAAAAGACATGATTGTAATACGTTACAAATAAAATCGCATCAGCATTTTTAATATATTGGAATGCAACATCCGTATGGCGAGCATTAATAGAATCTGCTCCTGGTGTATCAACAAGAGCGACTCCTTGTCTCGTTAAAGCACAATCATAGTACAATTCCATATATTCAACAAAACATGATTTCTCTTCATTCGCTACATAATCAGAGAATTCTTCTAACGTAACTTGTACTTGTTCCCCCAAGTTATTAGAAACTGCCTGATATCCCCTCTGCACCGCACGTAAAAAACTAAACATTGTTTTTTGTTTTCCACTTGGTGATGGATATTTCAAAATCGTATTTATTTGTGATAACGCTTCTTCAAATGTCTCAATTTCATAATGAAACAATTTATAAACAGCTTTCATATCTTCTAATAACGCTTGCTCTGATTTAAATTGAACAACTACTGTACCGTGAGGCTTTTCTTCTGTAATCGGTAAAATTTGATTAATCGTCGCCGTTGTCGGATTTGGAGACACTGGGAGTACATTTTCACCAAGCAATGCATTTGCAAATGATGATTTACCTGCACTAAAGGCTCCAAATAGCGCTACTGTAAATTGTTTCGTTTCAACACGTTTTCTTTTCCCAACAACTTCTTGATGCAAGTGTTGCAGCGCCTGCAGAGGTTCTAATACCGTTTCCGCACCCTTTACTTGTTCTAATATACGTTGAATATTTAATGTTGCTGTTGTTTTGATATTTTCTTCATGATAAGAAATGCTCTCATCTTGTATCTCTTGTTCTTGTAATCTAAACTTCTCATTTACAACCTGTTTCTTCCCTTGTAATACTTCTTCTATTTGCAATCCATCTGGTACAGATACATGACCTGCCCAAATGCCTTGTAAGTAATTCTCGTATTCATCATACGCTTTAATGTATTGTAATTTTGTTTCTTTTGCTGTCTGTAACATAGTATATTGCTCAATTTCTTGTTCAATATGAGCAATCTCATTCTTCATCTTTTGCTGTAAAACGCTCGTACTTTTTTCGAAAACTTGCTGTGCTTTCATAAAGTATCTTTTCTTTAACTCATTCGCAACATCAGCTGTATAAAGAAGTAAGTAATCTCCTGTAAACCCTGCACCTTGTTTAATGGTTTCTGCTAATAATTCAGGGTCAAAAGAAACTTGCAGTGCATATATCTCTTTTCCGACTTCTTCCGTAAACATCTCTTCATCTTTTAAGAAAGCTACAATAAATTCTTTCACATGAAAATCAATCTGTGTCTCAACGGTCTTCCCTAGTGCTGAATAAAATGCATCTAGACGCCTTTGTTTCTCTTGCTCTGTTTTTCCTTTTGCAAATAGCAAACCAACTTTAAATTTTGTTAGTTTCGTTTCTAAATATTGATTTGCTAGCTCTCTCATTTCAAACGGCATTAAGTAAGCGTTATCTAATATCGCTTGCAAACCTTTAATAAATTCATTTTTCACGTCCGATTCTTTACCAGCCACGCGTCGTTTATTTTCAATAAGCTCTTCTTTCTTTTCCGTCACATCTTCGAGCGGCAGAGGTGATGCTAATTCTTTTTGATAGGGCATTAATTGTTTTTCATTTTCTGAAAGAACGAATGAAAAATGCTCTTGTAATAAGTATTCTGTTTCCCTTTCCATACCATTTTTCACATACTGCTCACGCTCTTTCATAATAGAAGAAAGCAATCCCTCTAATCGTTTTATTTCATTATGCGAATGGTTCATCATTCGTAAAGAAGTATAAAAAATGCCGTCTACTTCAATATCCCAGTTAGAAAAAGATTGGCTCACACTTTTCGTATAACTCTCAAATGATAACTCTCTTTCTTTATGCTTATCGATTTGGTTGATAACAAGATAAACCGTTTTATTACGCTGCTTCAATTCTTTCACAAATTGCAAGTTCACTTCAGACTGCACATGATTATAGTCCATCATGTAAAAAATAACATCTGCAAGATGGAGCGTTGATTCTGTTGCTAATTGATGTGCATCATCTGTCGAATCAATTCCAGGTGTATCAACAAGCATAACGCCATCAAGAATCGGTGCATCATTTCGATAAATATGAACACCAATTATTTCATCACCATTTTTACAAAGTTGCTTCAATTCCTCCGCTGAGTATGCACCATCATATTCATAATGTTCTCCAGATTTCACTGTCACAACAACACGGTCCTGTCCCTTTTCAATTTTAACAACATTCGCGCTTGTCGGAATCGGACTTGTTGGCAATAACTGAGCTTTATATAAGTGATTCATCATTGTCGATTTCCCAGCAGAAAAGTGACCACAAAAAGCAATCATAAGTTGCTCTTGTTTATATTTTTGAATTACTTCAAATAACTTCAAGCTATTTTCAATGTCGCCGTGCTTCTGCCATTCTTCATAAAAACAAACAAGTTTTTGTATACTGTTTGTCTGTACTATGTTTGTCATCCCCTTGTTCCCCTTTATTCCATGATGTATTTACCCTATTATCATACTAAATTTTCAGGATATTCTCATTAAAAATAAAAAATCCCTTTCATTCTTTTTAACAGATGAAAGGGATTCTATGTAAGTTTGTTCATTTTGTTGCTCCGACTTCATTTAACACATATTTTGTAACAATAGCATACACAGCAACTGTTCCTGCAACAAATGCATATACCATATTTAGCACACCAACCTTTTTTGATAATGATTATCACTTTTGAGTACATTTTATCATTAAAGAGAATCATTATCAATATTATTTTCTAAAAAAGAAGTTCCTTGAAAACAAGGAACTTCTTTACTACCTGTTTTAAAGGAGTGAACAACTTGTTGTGCAACTTTATTATATCTCATAATAAACATCTTAACAGTTCCAAAATTTAGGAACACCTCTATCTCCATTCCTTTACATTTTGTATAATAAAAGAGATTTACCTAAAGGAGGAAAAAAATGACGCAAAACATTTCACAAAGCGAGAGGATTCATTCGATTGATATTATTAGAGGGGTTGCTGTATTTGGTATTTTTCTTGTTAACTGGCCTGTTATTGCTGGTGTTGACTCTCCTGATATTACAGGCAGTTACGAAGGAATAGACAGTTATGTTCGTTTGTTTTATGACATGTTTATTCAAACGAAATTTTATACTATTTTTTCCTTTTTGTTCGGACTAGGCTTTTTCATTTTTATGCAGCGTGCTGAAGCAAAAACAGCTCATCCAAAAATATTATTCATTCGTCGACTCCTCATTTTATTATTATTCGGCTTCTTACATTACGTCCTTTTATGGGATGGTGATATTTTACATACTTATGCAATCTCAGGATTTTTCTTGTTATTATTTTATAAGAGACAACCACACACCATTTTGGTATGTTCATTCATTCTATTAACTCTTTTCCAACTTTTCATATTAGTAACCAGTGTCATAATTGCGTTTGTGCCAATAGAAGAATTAACATCATCCCTACCAATTATGCCTTTAGAAAACTGGAGGTTACAAGTACAAGATCGCTTTCACGCCTTTTATTCTGAATCAATCTGGTTAAATATTTCAATGCTACCAGAAACAGTTGGATTGTTCTTGCTCGGCTTATATGCTGGCAAAAAAGACATGTTCCGCCGAACAAAAGAATTAGATTCAAAGCTAAAAAAATGGCAAATGATTATGTTTATCTTAACACTTCCAATGTGGTTCTTTATGATCCGTTACTTTGTAACAAAACAACCTTATGAACCAATCTACATGAGTGGTTTTACGATGTTTAGTGGTAAAACTTTATTTATATTCTACATTTTCACACTGATGCGTTTATTACAGAAGGAAAGATGGCAAAAGTTATTACGACCATTTCAATTTGTAGGACGTATGGCTCTAACGAATTACATTTCGCATACAATTATCACACTCGTTGTATTTGGTCTAGTTTTCAAAAATTCCTTACCGGTTCCATTATGGATAGGTCCACTGTTTTGTATCGGTTTTTATACAATACAAATCTTTATTAGTCGCTGGTGGCTCTCTCATTATCAGTACGGTCCGCTTGAATATATTTGGCGCCTAGGTACGTATGGGAAATTGATGCCACTAAAAAAGAAAAGCAAGGTTTCTCAATGAGAACCTTGCTTTTTACTTATGCCTCTCTTACAGCGCTTTGCATGGGAACTTGCTCTTCTTTTGTTTTCGCTTTGCGCTGCGGAACCATATTAAATACAATATTTAAAAGTACAGCTGACGCACTTCCAAGTACAATTCCGTTATCTGTTAAAATACGAACGCTTTCTGGAAGCTGAGAGAATAACGTTGGAACGACTGTTACCCCAAGTCCAATACCAACAGAGCATGCTACGATTAATAAATTTTCTTGTTTTGCAAAATCTACACTGCTTAGCATTTTAATACCGTATGCCATCACCATACCAAACATTGCTAGCATAGCACCACCAAGCACTGGCTTCGGAATAATTGTTGTAATCGCTGCAATCTTAGGAATAAAACCAAGAACGATTAGCATACCACCGCATGTATAAATGATAACGCGATTACGTACCCCTGTTAATTGGACAAGACCTACGTTTTGAGAATAAGTCGTATACGGAAATGCATTAAAAATACCACCTAGGACCATCGCTAACCCTTCGGCACGGTAACCTTTAGTTAAATCTTTTTCACCGATCTTTTTATTACAAATATCCGATAAGGCAAAATACACACCAGTTGCTTCCACAATCCCAACGCAAGCAACAAGAATCATCGTAATAACCGGCGTTAATTCAAATGTTGGTGTGCCAAAGTAAAACGGCTGAATACCGTGAAACCAGTCTGCTTCGCCAACAGCTTGGAAGCTCACCTTTCCCATAAATGCTGCAATAATTGTACCAAATAAAAGCCCTAATAATATCGAAATAGAACGGATAAAACCATCAAAAAAGCGGTACATGAGTATAATAAATAGTAATACACCAAATGCTAATGCTAAATTTTCAAGACTACCAAAATCTTTACTTCCAACTCCCCCGGCCATGTCATTAATAGCTGCTGGAACTAATGTAACTCCAATCACTGTAACGACCGAACCCGTTACAACAGGCGGGAACAGTTTCACAAGCTTTCCAAATAGCTTTGCAAAAACAACAACAAATAATCCCGCTGCAATAATTGCTCCATATATAGAAGAAACACCGTATTGTTTACCGATAGCAATCATCGGTCCCACCGCTGTAAATGTACAACCGAGTACAACAGGAAGGCCAATTCCAAAAAAACGATTCGATAAAGCTTGTAAAATCGTTGCGACACCACACATTAATAAATCGATGGATACTAAGTATGTTAATTCTTGTTGATTTAAGCCAAGTCCCCCGCCGACAATAAGCGGAACAATTATTGCTCCTGCATACATCGCAAGCATATGCTGAATGCCAAGGGATGCGATTTTAAATGGGTGTTGCTTCATGACTATTTCACCTCCGCAGTCTCATGCTGAACAAATGTAACAGTACCGTTATCAAGTGATGCAATTTCTGCAAGTGATTCTACACGAACACCGCTCTCACGTAGTTTCTTTCCTCCATCTTGAAATGCTTTTTCAATTACAATTCCAATTCCAGCAATACTTGCACCAGCCTGTTCAACTAAACTCATTAAGCCTAAGGCTGCCTGACCGTTTGCTAAAAAGTCATCAATGATTAATACACGATCACTTTCATTGATATGATTTCTAGATAATGAAATCTCATTCGTTTCTTGTTTTGTAAATGAGTATACTTTCGCAACATACATATTATCTTGTAACGTTAACGATTTACGCTTTCTTGCAAAGATTACTTTTACACCAAGCTCTAAAGCTGCCATAACTGCCGGCGCAATTCCTGAAGATTCAATCGTCACGATTTTTGTAATGTTCTCTTCTTTAAAACGCTGCGCAAACTCTTTTCCAATTTCTTGCATAAGTACTGGATCAATTTGATGATTTAAAAATGCATCTACTTTTAATACATCACCAGATAAAACCGTTCCTTCATTTAAAATCTTTTCTTGTAATACTTTCATGTTTGTTCCTCCTCTTATGCAATAAAAAAACTCTAAAAGCCGCTACCACTCGTTACAAGTGAGAGACGCGCTTTTAGAGCTTCGCAAAAAAGAATGCTAAACCAGCAATATATTCGTCCTCACTCATAGTCGAAGTATTTACGGTACTTCGGTAGAAACTTGCAGGCCATATCCCCGCGATTATATGAGTGTAGCTAACCTATTTATTTTATAGAAGGATTATAACGCACTTTTTTTGTTTTGAAAAGCATTTCCAGGAAAAAACACGTACAAATTTGATAAAAATATCTTTTTTGTTCGAGTTTTGAAACCTCTTACATCTTGTATTTTTCTACTATGGGCTCATAAAATAACTAGCCCATCTTATGTAATTGCTATTATTCCCCCCTCTATCCATGCACTTTATACTCCCCTTGATATAAATTTTCCAAGTTAAATCTTACACCCCATGCCCATCAACCTAAGCTTATATAAGTTTAATTTCAGGTGAGATTTTTTCTTTTTTCTAGAGATCCAGTGTAAGTTCTTTAAAGATTTGCATACCAAATAAACCTATCAGGTTTCATTTTTTTGATTACGCTACATGATTGTGAGACATAGAAAAGTTGTATACGACGCTTAAGATATCAAAGACTGTTTTCTTCTCATACCTATGGGATTTCCGGCCGTTTTTCTGTAAGAGATTAAACAGACGAAACAATATCTTTATTAATTCTTGAGTGTTTTCTTGTAAAGATTGATAAATAAGTGAAAAATAATCTTTTATGATATAAATCGCTTTATATTCACTTAATTCTCGTTTCTTCTTGATGAGGAGTAATTGGCGCATTTGAAACATGGTGGAAGAACAAAGAGGGATACTTATTAATTGTCCGTATAAGTGGCACGGTTCTGTTGCAAAGTTTTCTACATGGAGCTACACCCTAGAAAACAGGATCTAGGAGAATCAGGCATGAGGTATTTTAAAGGAAAACAATTCAAGAAAGAGATTATTTTAGTAGCTGTCGGCTACTACTGTCGTTTTTCTTTAAGTTATCGCGATGTCTCTGAAATTCTGAAAGAACGTGGCATTTCAGTTCACCCAACAACCATCATGCGATGGGTTCATGAATATGGCAATCTCATCTATCAAATTTGGAAAATGAAAAATAAATCTGCACGATTATCTTGGCATTTGGATGAGACTTATATCAAAATTAAGGGAGAGTGGCGTTATCTCTATCGTGCAATTGATAAAGATGGACACACATTGGATATTCAACTTCGTAAAAAACGGGATCATCAGGCTGCCTATGCCTTCATGAAAAGATTAGTAAAACATTTTGGAGAACCAACGGTTCTCACTACAGACAAAGCGCCGGCATTACGGTATATATGACAAATATTCCTACGGAATGGGTACCAAAAGAGAAAATCTATGATTTATATTCACTACGTTGGCAAATTGAACTGTTATTTAAAATATGGAAATCTTGGTTTCAAATTCATCGTTGTAAATCTATTAAACAAGAGCGATTAGAATGTCACCTTTATGGGCAACTCATTAGTATTCTATTATGTTCTTCTACTATGTTTAAAATGCGAGAACTCCTGTTACGTAAGAAACAGAAAGAGCTAAGTGAATATAAAGCGATGTACATAATTAAGGATTATTTTTTACTTTTTTACCAAGCATTACACAAAAACACCCAAGAATTATCAAAGGTTCTCCTTCGTCTGTTTAACCTCCTACAGCGTAACGGACGAAAATCTCATCGATACGAGAAAAAGACAGTCTTTGATATTTCTTACGATTAGTCAATCATTATTTTTAGATTTTTAATCAATTGAATATCGCATATATTAAATTTAATGCAAACTAAATACCCCTAATATGTATTCATTTTTTTACTAGGGGGAATAAATATAGTATGATGAATGAGACTATGATTTCAGGCGGTTAACCGATAATCATAGTGTATATTATGTGTAATAAGGTAGAAGAGAAGCTTCAATAACTTATTTACACATGCGATTGACGCAACTTTATGACATTTGTTATAAGGTTGCGTTTTTAATTTATCATAATACTCAACAATGTGGTTCTGTCCGTAACGACGTAGTTTTATCATGTTCTGGATAATGAGAAAAAGAAGCTTACGCAGATGCTTATTTCCACGTTTATTGATCTTATCTTTGAAAAAAGTTTTTCCTGATTGAAAACGGCGTATATCAATACCTGCAAATGCATTAAGTTGTTTGTTATTCTTGAAGCGAGTAATATCACCGATTTCAGCTAACAAGCGTATAGCCGTATTGGGACCTATTCCCGGAAAACTAAGAATAATTGGATATTCTGTGCGACTTTCAGCTAATCGTACCATCTTCGTGATACACTGTTCTTTTTGATGAAGGAGCTCCTGATAGCGTTTCGCGTACGATTTGAGTTGTTCACATAAAACGTCATCCTGACGTACGGCTGGATAAGAATACCTGGCAGCTTCAAGTACTTCCATAGCCTTCTTTTCTGCTATACGGATTGAGATGTTTTTATTGGTATTCTTACGAATCTGATTCTTCATGACCGTTTTAGAAAGATTTTGAACAAAGTCTGGGTGAGGGAATAATTGAACAAAGTTTAGAAATAAATCTGACTTAGTTATGAAAATCTGTTCCAATTCCGGAAATGTCAATTGAATGACTTTATGCATTCGGCTACGAATCAAAGATAATTCGTCATCCAGTTCATTATAGAACCTTGAGAGTGATTTTAATTGATAAAATAAGTTATCTGTGCCTGTCTTTTCCCTCCGGGAAGCCGTGAAATGTGTGAGAGCTAATTGATGCGCGTCGCTTCTATCGGTTTTATGAATCCGTAAGGAGTCACATTGTAATTTCGCTTCTAAAGGGTTCAACAGAAAGTATTCAAACTTGTTATCTTGCATAAAACGCTCTAGTTGTCTCGAATAGACACCAGTTGCTTCGAACACAATGTGAGGTGATTTCTTATTTTCATTCATAAGTTGATCTATTCGTTTTCGTAGTTCTTCAAAATCAGGCTTAGAATGATTGATTTCACTTTCAAAAATACATTGTTTTTGAGCATTATAAATAACCATATAACTTTTTCCCATACTAACATCAAACGCAATTACATGTTGCATATTTTTCCTCCTTATGTAGAATTGAAGTCCTCATCTTACTCTTATCGATTCCCATTTCTTATACACGATCTCAAGGATCCACATACTAAACTGATTCAAATAAGGTAAGTGAAGAAGGTCTGTTTTGGGTACGGATTTAAAATCCCAATATCAAAGCGACCTACTCTTCACTTCTACTATAAAAAAATAGTAGTGTAAACCAATGCATTGGTTTACACTACTAATCTTAGTATGTTTTGGGTGTTATTTATGAGTATACCACTTCTACTCATCAGGTAGCATAGTAAAAAAATT
>NZ_AXVB01000011.1:0-142931 GCF_000482345.1 Bacillus sp. UNC437CL72CviS29
CCGAAGTACGATGAACAAGGAAACGAGTACAAGTACACAGTAAGTGAAGTAAAAGTAAACGACTACGAAACAAAAGTAGAAGGAACAACAATTACGAATACCTACAAGAATACGGAAAAAACGGAAGTTAGTGGTAAGAAAACATGGAAAGACGATAATGCGAAAGAACGTCCAGAAATGATCAAAGTAGACCTACTACAAAATGGTAAAGTAATCGCAACACAAGAAGTAAGCGCAGCAAGTGAATGGAAATATGCGTTTAAAGATTTAGCAGCATATGATGAAAATGGTGTAGCTTACAAGTATGAAGTAAAAGAACAAGCAGTAGACGGATACAAATCTGAAGTAAATGGTTATGACATCACGAATACAAAAATCGTAGATCCAAAAGATCCAAGCACAGATCCGAAAGATCCAAGCACAGATCCGAAAGATCCAAGCACAGATCCAAAAGATCCAAACACAAATAACAATTCAAAAGTTCCACCTACTACAGAAAATGATAAGCCGACATTACTTCCTAACACAGGAGGAACATCAGCGGAAATGATTTCAATTCTTGGAGGTATGGTATTGTTCCTTTTAGGTGGAATTCTATTCGCTCGTCAGCGAGTAAAATAATAAAAAAGCTTTAGATTATTGATTACACTGTAATCTGAGTAGTACACAAATTAAAAAATTACTATTGATATTACTCCCTTTAGGTAGGTATTCAAAAAACTTCACGATAAGGTGAAGGAAAGAATGCAACCTGAAGGGGTTTTTTTATCGGGAAAAGAGAGCGTTTTCAAATCGGGCTCAATCAGCGAATAATATGGTCAACTTTCACAGAGATAAACGGCTCTAAATTGATAAAAAACCCATCTTTAAGAAGTGCATTATCTATTGAAGCATAAGCTTAGAATGGGATTTGGTACCTCATGTAAGCTTATGATCAATGCCATGTTCCATTACGTTTTGGATGACTGTATAGCTATTTTTATGTCGAAATTAGAAATAATATTTGGTAAAGTTTTGTTCTTGAATGGTTGCAGCGGTAGCTTTTGTTTTTGAAACAAAAGCAGCAACTCCTGCCAGTCCGGCAAAAGTTAATGTACCTGCAAGTATCATCTTTTTCATAATAGAAATGCATTCTTATTAGCTATAATCATTATTGTTATAGTTATTATTATACATGATAATATATTGAAATAGAGATGTATTTATGCATATTTATTTCAATATAAAAAGGCCACCAGTTCTAAATGGTGGCTTTGATGATAATTAAGCAGCTTTCTGCCCTGTTTGTATAGCTGTTTTTTGAAGAACATCATAAACACCAGTACCAATGACATCTAAAGCGATTTTCATACGCTTAGGTGAAATGTTTTCTAGAACGTTATCTTGCGGTGTATGGTATACCTTTTCAATATGATAGATAAGCGGGTCCCAGCTATCTACTCCCATCCAAATGAACAGAGCTGCAGGGATGCCAGCATAAGCAAACGGTACATGGTCACTAGAACCGAATTTTCCTTGAAGAACAAGATCATTATTTAATTGTTTACCAGCATTTAGTGCAGCATCCGTTACAAGATTCGTAGATCCATCTAGAGTCATTGCATATAAATTTTTTGCTTTCTCATAGTTTGTTGCGACCATATCAGCATTGAACACACCTAAAATACGATCGCGTTCTGTTTGTGATAAGTTGTCAACGTAATGTTCAGATCCAATTAGTCCCATTTCTTCTGATCCAAAAGCAATAAAACGGATTTCCTTGTCAGTTTCTATGTTTTGAAATGCGCGAGCTAATTCTAATAATAAGCCGGTTCCAGAGGCATTGTCGTTTGCTCCTGGTGCTCCAGCAACACTGTCATAATGGGAACTTACGATAACAGCTTTTTCATTTCCAGTGCTGTTCTTTGGTTTCTTTTTCGCGATAACATTTAGAGATTGTAGGTTTGATTCATGTCGTGCTTTTAAAGAAAGGATTTCACTCCCTTTTTTCGTTAATTCCTCTTTGAAGGCATTACCTTGTGCATATGCAAGACCGAATACAGGGATTGACTGTTTTTTAGTTAATCTTGGATTGAAAGTTTGTCCATAGTTACCGCGGCCGCCAATTAAACTATATAAGAGGACCGCCTTTGCACCTTTTGTAACGGCATTTTCTACTTGTTTGTTGTAGTCTGCTACTGTGGCACCTCTTTCAAATAAGACAATTTTCCCGTTTACCTCATTTGGAATTTCGTCTAGGTTTGTCCCATTTGGTACAAAAATGAGGGGAGCGGTAACAGCCTCAGTAGAAATTAAAGCATTCGGGGCAGCCCCTGCTTGCCAATTTTTTGAACGAGATAAAGGAGAATCAATAAATCCGACATATTGATCTGGTACAGAAAATGGTTGATATTCTACTTCATATCCCATTGACTGTAATTTCAGCCCAACATAGCGAGAAGCCCATTTTTCTGATTGTGTACCACCAGGGCGCGGGCCAATTGTTTTTGATAAAAAACGGATGTGTTCGATTGCGCGGTTAGCATCAACTTGTCCTGTAATAGATGGAGTTTTGATAGTTTCTGTTGGGGAATCAGCTTTTGCTTGTCCAATTGGAGCTAGGCTGACAGCGAGTGTTGCAGCAAGCAAAGAGCTTACTATTTTTTGTTTCAATGTTCTCTTCATATATTCCTCTCCTATTCTTCTATTCTATATGAATGACAAAAGAAGACGGATAACGACTTTATTTTATCTCTTGTTTTTTGTATCTTCAATCAATTTAGGTTGAGAAATAAAAGTAAAGCCAAATGAAAACAGAGAGAAAAGAATTGCACGTCGCTTTTTCAATTAGATGTCGAAAAATTGAAATAGATTTATATAGAATAGTTTCATATGCATATTTGCATATTTTTAGAGAGAATGTATATGCTATCATTTTAGACAAAGGTTCGCTTTCTTGTTTTGAAAGCCCCTAAATTGCATGTCTAGTGTACCCAAATTTTAGATTATGTAGAAGAGAAAAAGAAATCTATGGTGGGGTTTCTTTTTCTCATGCCAGAACCTTTTGAAAACGATAATTGTCATGTTTCCACATTGCATGATGATCATCTGTAGATGTAAGGCATCCATATGAAAAAAGAGAAATCAGTTTGATTTCTCTTTTTTTTTGTATAGGAAAAGGAACGCTATTTGCATTCCTTTTATCCTTTACAGTTCAGTTAAAATAATTGGCTCACCACGTGTTACGACAACTGTATGTTCACATTGTGCAACAAGGCTTTTATCTGGTGTTACAAATGTCCAGCCATCATCACCGCGTTCAATAATATGGTCAGCTTTCATGGAAATGAAAGGCTCTACAGCTATAACAAGCCCATCTTTAAGAAGCGCGTTATCCATTGGATCATAGTAGCTTAAAATATGGTTTGGTGCCTCATGTAAGCTAAGCCCGATACCATGACCTGTTAAGTTTTGGATAACAGCATAGCCATTTTTATGGGCAAAGTTAGAAACTGCACGACCGATTTGGTTTTGTTTTGAACCAGCTTTTACTTTTTTCATTGCTGCCCAAAATGCGTCTACTGCAGCTTGGCAAAGTTTTTCTTTTTCTTCATCTTGCCCAAGAACAAAAGAAATACCTGTATCCGCATAATAACCGTCAAGTGCCGCGGACACATCAACGTTTACTAAGTCGCCTTCTTTTAATGCTTGATCTTTTGGGATACCGTGGGCAACTTCTTCATTTACACTAATACAAGTTACACCTGGAAAATCATATTCTTTTTCAGGCGCAGAAATGGCACCGTGCTCATCTAATACTTTTTTGCCGATCAAATCAAGTTCTTTCGTTGTCATACCTGGCTTCGCTTGCTTTTTCATTTCTTCACGTGCAAGCGCAACAACACGGCCAATTTTTCGTAAACCTTCTAAATCCTTCTCATTACGAATGATCATAAAAAAAACCACTGTCCTTCCTCGAATATATATCTTACACGATTGTATCATGTTTATTTTTGTCCTGCTACTGGCGTACGGCTCATATGCTTCTTGGAGCGCTTTGAAGGGGGAGGTGATCTCATAGAGATAGTCCCCTGAAAATACTTCCACCTCAAAACTCGGAGAAAGCAGAGAAGGAAGGTGAGAGGTAAACTGCCAGTTAATACCCAATTAGTGAGTGCTAATAATCTGTAGAGATAAACTTGCCTGCTTATGAAATTTTCACTTTATGACAATTGTCATATTCATATCATGACGTATTTTACTGTTTTCCATCTCTTCCAATTTATACAATGTAAATATAAGGAATGACGGAGGTGGAGAGATGGAAAAGATTATTGAAGTAAATAATGTTTCAAAAACATTTAAACATAAAAAGGCTGTAAATAATGTTTCATTTCATGTAGAGAAGGGGCAGATTGTTGCGCTTCTTGGACCAAATGGTGCAGGGAAAACAACAACGATTTCAATGATGCTTGGATTAAAGGATCCATCAGAAGGAAGTGTTTCTATATTTGGGAAAAGTCCAAAGCATCGAGATGTTCGCAATCGCTTTGGTGCCATGCTGCAAGAGGTGAGCGTGATTGACAGTATATCAGTTGGTGAGGCAATTGATTTGTTTCGTAGTTACTATACGAATCCAGTTGCAAAAGATACATTGCTTCAGTTATCAAACTTAGAATCAGAAAAAAAACAGCGGTGTGAAAAGTTATCAGGTGGTCAGAAAAGACGTTTGAATTTTGCGCTCGCACTTGCTGGAAATCCCGATTTATTATTTTTAGATGAACCGACTGTAGGCATGGACATCACATCTAGAAAGGCTTTCTGGGAAACGATTCGAAGGTTAGCAAGTGAAGGGAAAACGATTATTTTAACAACGCATTATCTAGAAGAAGCTGATGCACTATCAGATCGCATTTTATTATTTGCAAACGGAAAAATCATTGCGGATGGGACTCCAGAGGAAATGAAGGCAACGATTTCTCAAAAAACCATTTCATTTTATGCAAAAGAAAAAATCCCTACAGATTTGCTGAAAGAATTACCGCATGTTAAAGCAGTACAGTTTCATGAACAGCGTGTTATTCTCACAACGGATGATACGGATGCTACATTGCAGGCAATTTATCAAAAGAGCTTACCTATTACAGATGTTTCTGTTGAACGTGGAAGCCTTGACGAGGCGTTTGAACAGTTTGTTGCAAATCAAAAGGAGGGAATCGCATGAAGGCATTATGGATGCAATGCAAAATAGAGATTTTACGTACATTCCGCAATAAATTATTTATCTTTTTCTCACTATTAATGCCAGTGATGTTCTATTACATTTTTACGAATGTCATTCAAGTACCACAAAACGGAGATGCTTGGAAAGCACACTATTTAATTTCGATGGCTACTTTCAGTATTGTAGGAACAGCACTTTTTAGTTTCGGGGTGAGACTTTCACAAGAAAAGGGGCAGGGGTGGACACATCTTTTAAAAATCACGCCACTTCCAGAGGGTGCATATTTAACAGCTAAAATTATTTCTCAAACAGTGGTAAATGCATTTTCAATACTTGTGATCTTTATTGCAGGTATGCTAATTAATAACGTAGAGTTAACGGTTGGACAATGGATAGGTGCTGGATTGTGGTTATTACTAGGTGTCACACCATTTTTAGCGCTAGGAACGGTTATTGGTTCCATTAAGAAAGCAGATGCAGCTGCGGGGCTTGCAAACATTTTAAATATGAGTTTAGCGGTGTTAGGTGGTTTATGGATGCCGATCGAAGTTTTTCCAAAGGTACTAAGAACAATCGGGGAATGGACACCAACATATCATTTTGGAAGCGGTGCTTGGGATATTGTTGATGGTAAATCGATAGGATGGGAAAATATCGCGATTTTAGGAGGTTATTTCCTTATCTTTGTTGTAATATCAATATATATAAGAAAGAGACAGGAAGCGGTATAAATGACAGAAAAAAAGCAGTTTGAATTTTTTCCAAAACATATGGGTTTTTTCCCATATATGTGGTTTGTGTATCTACTATTTCCGATTTACAATTTAACGCAAGAATCGGGTTGGAGGCTTTTAGCTGGAATCGGTATGCTAGTGGTTTTTGTCATTGCATACCGTCAACTTTATTTTGTTAAAGAGACATTTATTTTATGGGCATGTGTTCAAATTGTAATTATATTCATATTCTCTGTAATTTATAATCCATTTATGATATTTTTTGGATTTTACACTGCCAGTGCAATAGGATTTGCACCAACAAAAAAATCATTTCGAGTATTACTTGCCCTTTTAGTAGTAATGATCGGTACTTTTTTATTTGTGAATATAGATCAGTTAACCAAGACTAGTTTAATCAATATGATTCCAATGTTTATCTTAATGCTTCTTACACCATTTGGTATGCGTAACTTTAATCAAAAAAAAATGTTGAAAATGCAATTAAACGAAGCCAATGAACAAATTAAAGATTTAGTAAAACGTGAAGAACGTCAGCGAATTGCAAGGGACCTTCACGATACGCTAGGACATACGTTATCTCTTATTACTTTAAAAAGTCAGCTTGTTGAGAAGTTGATTGTGAAAAATCCAGAGCGTGCTAGTCTTGAGGCAAAGGAGATAACGCAAACATCGCGCATAGCTTTAAAGCAGCTTAGGGAATTAATTTCTGATATGCGAATGATTACAGTTGAAGAGGAGCTTGAGCAAATAAAGGCGATTCTGCAAGCTGCTAATATTTCACTAGAGGTAAAGCAGAAAGCGAATAGCGGTGCATTATCACCGCTTGAACAAAATATTTTAGGGATGTGTTTGCGAGAAGCAGTAACGAATGTTGTAAAGCATAGTAAGGCGACGGCATGTACGGTTTCTTTATTTGAAACGCAAGGAGAACTGATTTTGCAGGTGAAAGATAATGGAGTGGGATTACAAAAGCAGAGTCATGATGGGAATGGTATCTTAGGTATGAAAGAACGTCTGGCACTTATTGATGGAGGGCTTGAACTAAAGGCGCTGCATCCAGGGACGATTTTAATAGTGAAAGTTCCAATTGTAATTAGAACAGGAAAAGATGAGGTGAGAGCATGATTCGAATTATTCTTGCTGAAGATCAAAGAATGCTTCGGGGGGCACTCGGGGCTCTGCTTGATTTAGAAGACGACATTGAAGTGGTTGGGCAAGCAGAGAACGGTGAAGAAGCTTTAAAATTAATTGAAAAGTTGCAGCCGGATGTAAGTATTATGGATATTGAAATGCCAATTCAGAGCGGGTTGGATGTTGCGGAAGAATTGCAGAAAAAGAAGAAATCTTCATGTAGAATAATGATTTTAACAACATTTGCACGCCCAGGTTATTTTGAAAGAGCGATGAAAGCAGGGGTTCATGGGTATTTATTAAAGGATAGTCCAAGTGAAGATTTAGCGGCGGCGATTCGTAATGTGATGAAGGGGAAACGAGAGATTTCTCCTGAATTAATGTTTGGGCTATGGCAAGAACAAAACCCGTTATCAGATCGTGAAAAAGATGTGCTTCGCTTAGCAAAAGAGGGAAAAACAGCAAATGAAATTGCGAAGACATTGTATCTTTCATCTGGTACTGTGAGGAACTATATTTCAGATGTGTTAACAAAATTAAGTGCGAAAAACCGAATTGAAGCAATTACGATTGCGGAAGAAAAGGGATGGATATAAAAAAAGATGTTTACCGGTTATAGTGGTAAACATCTTTTTATTCTTTTTTTTGAACCTCTATCACTAAAATGTAAAGTCTATGACATAATATAGATTTTACTTCATTTTTCGACAAAAAATTTGTTATAGTAAGATTAGGTTGCTGTTCTAGATTTTGGGTAACCTTACCACTAATTGTCTTAATTACCCCATGTTTATCTACTTGAGCAATGATGTCTTGGTCATATATTTCATCATTTTTATATGATTGGGAAAGACATACTTCGGTTTGATTTTCTTGTAGGTTGAAATTTAACATCTTTTCAGTGGTAACTTGTTTTTGTTACGCGTTAACCTCTTGTACTTCATCTTTTAAGTATTTTTAGCAATATTTCCTATTGTTACGTTTTGTGGTTCAGTTTATTTACTAATTATCAAGCTAGGTTGAGTAACGTCAATGTTCACTTCATTGTTATCAATTTTTGGGGCACGATAATTGCTGCTACATGATAAGGGGTAGAATAGAACAGAAGTAAGGAATATACTAGCAATTTTTATATTGTTCATCTCTAACATTTGGAGTCTTGTATTTGTATAAGATGATTTACAAGAAAGGTGTGCTAAATGATATATATTATGCAATATTTCATGTCTAAAAGTGCCGAAAAACTATTATTGTAGTGGTATGACAACTTAAAAAGTTAGATTTCTGTAATGGGATGGTGAGCTATTATGCACGCAGAAAAGCTGGGAGCTGAAATAAAGAAAATTAGAATGTTAAGAGGTTTAACACAAAAGCAGTTGTCTGAGAATATATGTCATCAATCAGAAGTAAGCAGGATTGAGTCAGGAACGGTATATCCAAGTATGGATATACTGCAAGGGATTGCAGCAAAGCTAAGGGTTCCCATTATTCATTTTTATGAGGTTCTTCTTTATTCTGACCTCGAAAGAAAGAAAAAGTTTAAGAATCAAATTCAATTATTGTGTAAGAAGAAGCAGTATGATGAAATTCATAAAATTGTTTCAGAGGAGTTAAAGAAAGAAGAATGTCATCCTGAATTTAAGCAATTTCTTCTATGGTATTATCATTTATCTTCTTATGCTTTAAAGAAAGTCAATTTTGAATACTGCATCTCAGAGCTGAAAAATATAATCCATCGGCAATATGTTGGGGTAGATGTATTTCAAAATTTATATATCGAAAATTCGATTGCTATTATTTATGCAGAAAATAACCATTTAGAAAAAGCTATTACATTATTTCAAGATATTTTACAACAGCTGGAGTCATTGCAGAGTGATCAAGATTTTGTTGTTAAGGTTCGATATAATTATGCGAAAGCTTTATGTTTAAATAATGAATATGCAAAGTCGCTTCAGCAAGTAGATAAAGCAATTGAAACGTCGCGACTTATTGGGAGTATGCAGCTTCTTGGGCAACTGTACTATCAAAAGGGAGAGTGCTTAGAGAAATTAATTTATCCGCCAAGTGAAGTTACAGTTGTTTATGAAAAGGCTTTATTATTTTTTGATTTACTAGATTTACATTCTCAAAAAGAGATATTATTAGCAAAAATGGGATTAGCTGATCGTAATGAACAGACAATATTCTCTAGCTAATTAAATTTATCCCGCTATTCGTGGGCAGTAATTCCCCCACTTCAAGATTAAGAGAAAGAAGAGGAAGATAGGTGGAAGATAACTGCCCGTAAAAGCCCAGTCGGTGAGGGCTAACAATCAGTGTGGGATGAAGAGTACTCCCACTGATGGAAGTTTCATTCTATATTTTTAAATAATGAAACCATAAGAGAATATGCATAATTGCATTTTTAAAAGAAATTATTTCATGATATATTTAAAGAAAATAGAGCATAGGGTGATGAGTGATGAAAAAAATTCTTGCATGCGGTTTAATGGCAATGGCAATGCTAGCTGGTATTGCATTCGGAGTGAGTCAAGATCACGCATTAACAAATCAACAGGAACAAGTACAATTAGCTTCAGATATGCCATTTGAACATTAAGATAAAAAAAGAACCCAAGTGAGGGTTCTTTATTTTTGTTAGGGATAAAAGTGTTAGATAATTCAAAGCTCTTGAATGTGTAGTCAAAGGTTTAGGTATGTAAGAATGATTATTATTCCTTGCTCTTAACACCTTCAGCAATCACACTAAAGAGAAGAGAATCGTGAAAAAACGTTACAATCACCATTGTAACGTTGCGCTGCTTATTCGTTTCATTCCTCTTATAGAAGCAAGTTCATCTACTAGCTGAAAAAGTGCTAAATCTTTTTGTTTACTCTCAATCATAATGTCAAAATCTTGATTTACTGCATTGGCAATATGTAAAAAGGGATTTATAAATGCAGTATCAATATAATTAGCGTGGGATCTGAATTCCTTCTCTGATTTTGGTGAAGAAATATGGATCTTAGGAATGGTATTTGTATGATTCCATGTTTCGAAAATAGCTGGTAGTAGTGTCTCTAACGGTTCATCACAAAGATTTGCCATGTGATGATGATAATCAAATACAAAAGGGATTCTTTCTTGCTTACAAACGGCCAATGTTTCAGAGGCTGTATAGGTTTTATCATCATTTTCAAGTGTCATTTGCTGTTTGATATGGAAAGGGAGCTTTTTTAAGTTTTCATGAAAGCGCAGTAAAGCTTTCTCTTTGTTGCCGTATGCACCTCCAATATGAATGTTAATGTAGGAAGAGTCTGCGAGTCCCATTGCATCTAATACGTTATAGTGATACATCATATCTAAAACCGCATTGTCTGTAACATGAGGTTTTTCACTTGTAAATAATGTGAACTGATTTGGATGAAAGCTGACTCGTAAGTTATACTCTCGAATTAATTCTCCCATCTTACGCCAAAATGGTGTAAATGTATCGATATAATTAAAATCAACTTCAGGGTGGGTGGCGAGTGGGACGATAGAAGATGATAATCGGTATAATGGAATTTCATGTGCGATATTATAATGCAGGATACGTAATGTATGCATAAGGTTTTGCATTGTAATGTTATATAATTTTTCTTCTCGTTCCTGTTTGCCAAGCTTTTTCCACGTTGTAAATGTCATTGTTTTAGCAGGGGAACAGTCCCACAAAGCGACTGCATGTGAGACATACCCAAAGCGCATAATCATCTGCCCTACCCCCGTTAATTATTAAAAGTTTCATTTCATAAGAAAAATGCTAGTAACGTTCCAATCCATTCTTTTCCTTTATCAACAAGGGAAAGAGAAGCGACATCTTTCCAAGTAAGCAATGTAGACCCTTCGATATCTTTGCTAATTTGAACCTTAATTTCTTGTATAAAAGCTGAGTCATAAAGGAGACAATTTATTTCATGATTAATATATAAGCTTCTCATATCAAAATTAGCTGTTCCGATATCACAAATATGATTATCTACCATAATAATTTTTGCATGAAAAAAACCTTGTTGAAATTCATAAATGTTACATCCTACCTTCATCAATTTCCGGCAGTATGGTAGTTTAGCTTCGCGAACGAGCGGGTGGTCTGCTTTTTTAGGAACGAGAATTGTAATGCGAACACCTCGTTTCTTTGCTTGTAATAATGCATTCATTACTATTTTTCCCGGAACAAAATAGGGTGTGCCAATGTATAATTCTTCTTTTGCACTTTCAATCAGTGATACAAATGTTTCCTGTAAATAAGCACCGTCTGTTGGGATAAAGCGGTGCAATATAGGACCTGGTAGTTGTTTGGGAAAAAGTGCCACTTCTTCTAGTAAATCTTCATTTGTATCATCGCGCCAATCGTGCAAAAATTGTTTTTGTAAATCTTGTACGCCTTCTCCAGTTAGGCGTAAATGATAATCACGCCAAAGGCCAAGTTCTGGATCACGCCCTAAATATTCTTCTCCGATGTTGAATCCCCCAATATAGCCAATCTTCCCGTCGATAATCGTAATTTTTCTATGATTTCTTTGGTTTGCAGAAAAAAAGAGAAAAGGGATCTTGATTTTATGACAATATGAAAAAGATACACCGTGTTGTTGCATTGAGCGAATCGCCTCATCTGATAAATGATGGCTTCCTATACGATCGAGAAGTAGACGTACTTCTATCCCTTGTTTTGCCTTTTCAGTGAGAAGTTGTAAAAAGGTGTGACTAATTTCATCATTTTTGACAATGAAAAATAGAATATGTATATGGTGTTTTGCCTCCTGTATATCCAGAAATAAATCATTATATAAATTTGTTCCCCATGTATACAATTTAAAATTGCCGCGTCGTAAAGGAAAAGGGCGGGGCTTTACTTTTTTTAAATGATGTGTTCTTCCGAGCAAAAAGTCGAGTGAGACCCATATGATTAAGCCTATTAGTAAGAGAGATAAAAAGACCATTATCAAATTACCTCCTGCGAATTCATTTTTATAGTTTCACCTAAATAAACAGCTTTATGAAAAAATATTGTGTTGTATAACAAAAAACTGTTGACTGAATGCTCACTCATTATATAATGAGGATAGAGGATATAATTCAGAAAATTATTTATTTTCGAAGATTCTAAAAGAAAGAAGGCTTACAAAGAGAGGGGTAGCATAAAAATGAATAGTTTACTGATCATTAATTGGCTGGCTGCCATTGCTGTTATTGCTTATGCGGGATATTTGTTTGTATATCTTATACGGACGAGGGTGGCCTACATACAACTAGGAAAAAAAGTAGAATTTGACCGCCGCTTTAAAGAGCGATGGGATCTCCTGAAGGTCAACGTTTTCGGCCAAAAAAAATTGCTGAAAGATAAAAAAAGCGGCATCATGCACGTTATGTTTTTTTACGGATTTATTCTTGTCCAATTCGGAGCAATTGACTTCATTTGGAAAGGACTCGCACCAGGATCACATCTTCCACTTGGACCACTATACCCTGCATTTACATTCTTCCAGGAAATTGTCACACTTATGATTTTAATCGCAGTTTTTTGGGCTTTTCATAGAAGGTATGTTGAAAAGCTTGTTCGTTTAAAACGTAATTTTAAATCGGGCCTTGTTCTTATTTTTATTGGAGGCTTAATGCTTTCTGTACTACTTGGTAACGGCATGGGCATTATATGGCACGGTGAGGAACTTTCATGGAGCGAACCAATTGCTTCTGGAATCGCTTACGTTTTTTCGGGAATAAATGAAACCGTAGCCATTTCGGTGTTCTATTTTTCTTGGTGGGTGCATCTACTTATTTTGTTAACATTTTTAGTTTATGTACCACAATCAAAACACGCTCATTTAATTGCTGGACCGGCCAATGTATTTTTTAGCCGTCTTTCTAATCCAGGAAAACTTGAAAAAATTGATTTTGAAGATGAAACCCAAGAAACATTTGGTGTTGGAAAAATTGAAGACTTTAGACAGACACAACTTATTGATTTATACGCTTGTGTAGAATGCGGACGCTGTACGAGTATGTGCCCGGCAACAGGGACGGGCAAGATGCTGTCGCCAATGGATTTAATTTTAAAGCTTCGCGATCATTTAACTGATAAGGGGGCAGCGGTGACATCAAAGGTACCGTGGGTTCCGGCAGTTGCATTTAACAATACCCAAGGAAATCAGTTAGCGATGATGACGGCTGGTCAAGGACAACAGGAGTCAGCTACTACGGCGCTTTCATATGATCCGAGTTTAATCGGGGATGTCATTACAGAAGAAGAAATTTGGGCATGTACAACGTGCCGTAACTGCGAAGACCAGTGCCCTGTTATGAATGAGCATGTTGATAAAATTATTGATCTACGTCGTTATCTTGTTTTAACAGAAGGAAAGATGGATGCGGAAGCGCAGCGTGCAATGACAAATATTGAACGCCAAGGAAATCCGTGGGGGCTGAATCGTAAAGAGCGCGAAACATGGCGACAAGGTGATGATGAAGTAACGGTTCCGACTGTGAAAGAGAAAACGAAAGCTGGCGAAGAATTTGAATATTTATTCTGGGTTGGATCTATGGGATCGTATGATAATCGCAGTCAGAAAATTGCGATATCGTTTGCGAAGCTGATGAATAAAGCAGGCATATCATTTGCGATTCTTGGTAACAAAGAAAAGAACTCTGGAGATACACCACGACGCCTTGGAAATGAGTTCGTATTCCAAGAGATGGCTACAAAGAACATTGAAGAGTTTGAAAAAGCAGGTGTGAAGAAAATTGTTACGATTGATCCGCATGCCTATAACACATTTAAAAATGAGTATCCAGACTTTGGCTTACAAGCAGAAGTCTATCACCATACAGAATTATTAGCGCAGTGGGTGAAAGAAGGGCGATTAGAGCCGGTTCACCGTATTGAAGAGACGATTACGTATCATGACTCCTGTTATTTAGGAAGATACAACGAAGTATATGAAGCACCGCGTAGTATTTTAAAAGCAATTCCAGGTGTGAAAGTTGTTGAAATGGAGCGTAATCGTGAAACTGGCATGTGCTGCGGCGCAGGCGGCGGACTTATGTGGATGGAAGAAACAACAGGTTCGCGCATTAACGTTGCCCGTACAGAGCAGGCGCTTGCTGTGAAACCGTCAATTATTGGTACAGGATGTCCGTATTGCTTAACGATGATTAGTGACGGTACGAAAGCAAAAGAAGTAGAAGAGCAAGTTCAGACACTTGATGTAACAGAAATTTTAGAACGCTCTGTAATTGGACCTAAAAAAGAAGCTATGTAGTACGTAAGAATCTATACAACTTTAGAAAGAGGTGCAAGATTTGCACCTCTTCTCAGCGTAGGAGTACCGAGCGTGCGCTCAGCGCCGAAAAAAAGAAATGGGGGAAATAAACGTGGTAAGAACAGTTATTTTAAGTGCTGCAAGAACACCGGTTGGAAAATTTGGGGGATCTTTAAAGGATGTTAAAGCAACGGAACTTGGAGGAATTGCGATTAAAGCTGCGCTTGAACGAGCGAGTGTTGCTGCAAATGATGTTGAAGAAGTTATATTTGGAGCGGTGATTCAAGGCGGACAGGGGCAAATTCCTTCGCGCCAGGCAGCAAGAGAAGCTGGACTTCCTTGGGAAACTCGTACAGAAACAGTGAATAAAGTTTGTGCATCGGGACTACGTGCTGTGACGTTAGCGGATCAGGTTATTCGCACTGGGGATCAAACGCTTATTGTAGCGGGTGGAATGGAATCGATGAGCAATAGTCCTTATATTCTACAAGGTGCCCGCTGGGGATATCGGATGGGACATAATCAAGTTGCTGATTTAAATATAGTAGATGGCTTAACATGTTCATTTTCTGGTATACATATGGGCGTGTATGGCGGGGAAGTCGCGAAGGAGGATGGAATCTCTCGCGAAGCGCAAGATGAATGGGCGTACCGTAGTCATCAGCGCGCAGTTGCTGCGCAAAAAGAAGGAAGATTTGAAGAAGAAATCGTTCCTGTTTCAGTACCGCAGCGCAAAGGAGATCCGATTGTTGTTACAAAAGATGAAGCGCCACGTGAGGATACAACAATTGAAAAGTTAGCGAAATTAAAACCTGTATTTGATCCGGCAGCAACAGTAACAGCTGGGAATGCACCTGGATTAAATGACGGCGGGGCAGCGCTTGTATTAATGAGTGAAGACAGAGCGCAGCAAGAAGGAAGAAAACCGTTAGCGACAATTTTAGCGCATACAGCCATTGCAGTAGAAGCGAAGGATTTCCCAAGAACGCCAGGTTATGCAATTAACGAACTTTTGAAACAAACAGGTAAGACTGTGGATGAGATTGACTTATTTGAGATTAACGAAGCCTTTGCAGCAGTTGCAATTGCGAGTGCAAATATTGCAGGAATTGATCCGGAGAAAATTAACGTAAATGGCGGCGCGGTTGCGATGGGTCATCCAATTGGAGCAAGCGGAGCACGGATTATTGTAACGCTTATTCATGCGCTGAAGCAGCGCGGCGGTGGAATTGGAATTGCATCGATTTGCAGCGGTGGCGGTCAAGGCGACGCGATTATGATTGAGGTTCATTAATAAAAAGGGGGAGAAAAAATGAGTGTACAAAAAATTGTGGTAATCGGTGCGGGGCAAATGGGTTCAGGTATTGCACAGGTGTGTGCAATGGCAGGCTATGATGTGTATATGCAAGATTTGAAGCAAGACCAATTAGATCGGGGATTATCCATTATTACAAAAAACTTAGCACGCCAAGTAGAAAAAGGACGCATGGATGAAGAGTCAAAGGAAGCAACTTTAAATCGTCTTACTGCGACGCTTGAATTGGATTGTGTAAAAAAAGCGGATCTTGTCATTGAGGCAGCCGTTGAGAAAATGGATATTAAAAAGAAAATTTTCGCGAATTTAGATGAAATTGCACCAGAACATACAATTTTGGCAACAAATACATCTTCCTTACCAATTACCGAAATCGCAGCGGTAACAAACCGCCCAGAGAAAGTAATCGGTATGCACTTTATGAATCCAGTTCCAGTGATGAAGCTTGTTGAAATTATCCGCGGGCTTGCAACAGACGATGCGGTATACGAAACAATCGAAGACATTACAAAGAAAATCAGAAAAGTACCTGTTGAAGTAAATGACTTCCCTGGGTTTGTTTCTAACCGTATTTTATTACCGATGATCAATGAAGCGATTTATACGCTATATGAAGGTGTGGCGACAAAAGAAGCGATTGATGAAGTAATGAAGCTTGGTATGAACCACCCTATGGGACCACTGACGTTAGCGGATTTTATCGGCTTAGATACGTGTTTATACATTATGGAAGTTCTGCATGAAGGACTAGGAGATAGTAAGTATCGCCCATGTCCATTATTACGTAAGTATGTAAATGCAGGGTGGTTAGGAAGAAAAACAGGACGCGGTTTCTACGTATACGAGTAAGGAAGATAAGGTAGATCTCCCTCTTTTTTACAAAGTAGTGGTCTTACCAGGAAGGTGAAAGAGGATATATAGCAAATGGAGGCGGGGCGTATGAATTTTCATTTTACGGAAGAGCAGCAGATGATGAGGAAAATGGTTCGGGATTTTGCGCAAAAGGAAATCGCCCCCTTTGTTCCAAGTATGGAACAAGGGGTGTTCCCTAGAGAAATTTTGACGAAAATGGGGGAACTTGGACTTATGGGGATTCCAGCGCCGGCGAAATATGGTGGCGCGGAAATGGATTTCATTTCTTACATTTTAGCGATTGAGGAAATATCAAAAGTGAGCGCGACGATTGGTGTTATTTTAGCGGTACATACATCGGTTGGAACAAACCCAATTTTATATTTTGGAACAGAGGAACAGAAACAGAAATATGTTTCTAAACTGGCGACAGGTGAATATTTAGGTGCATTTGCTTTAACGGAGCCGAATGCGGGTTCAGATGCAGGTAGCTTAAAATCAAGGGCCATAAAACAAGGTGACCACTATATCATTAACGGATCGAAAGTATTTATTACAAACGGCGGCGAGGCAAATACATATATCGTATTTGCTTCTACGAATCCAGATGCAGGAAAAAGCGGGATTTCGGCGTTTATTGTAGAAAAAGATACACCAGGCTTAATCGTTGGCAAAGACGAGCATAAGATGGGACTGCTTGGTTCTCGTACCGTGCAATTAACATTTGAAGATATGAAGGTGCCAGCAGAGAACTTACTTGGTGAAGAAGGACAAGGCTTTAAAGTCGCGATGGCAAATTTAGATGTTGGCCGCATTGGTATCGGGGCACAGGCACTTGGAATCGCTGAGGCAGCGCTAACATGTGCAGTGGATTATGCGAAGGAACGTCAGCAATTTGGGAAGCCGATTGCCGCGCAGCAAGGACTTGGCTTTAAACTAGCAGATATGGCTACGAGCGTAGAAGCAGCGAGGCTACTTGTGTATAGGGCAGCATCGCTCAGAGCGCAAGGACTTCCGTGCGGGAAAGAAGCATCTATTGCAAAGTTATTTGCTTCGAAAACAGCGGTGGATGTCGCAATTGAAGCGGTGCAAGTATTTGGTGGTTACGGTTATACGAAAGATTATCCAGTTGAGCGATTTTTCCGTGATGCAAAAATTTGTGAAATTTACGAAGGAACGAGTGAAATACAAAGGCTTGTTATTAGCCGTGCACTATAGAGGGAAGAGAGCGGGGAGGAAGAAACATGCATTTTAAATTATCAGAAGAACACGAAATGATAAGAAAAATGGTTCGGGACTTTGCGAGAAATGAAGTGGCCCCAACAGCTGCTGAGCGCGACGAAGAAGAACGATTTGACCGTGCTTTATTTGACCAAATGGCAGAACTTGGTTTAACAGGAATTCCATGGCCTGAAGAATACGGCGGGATTGGAAGCGATTACTTAGCGTACGTGATTGCGGTAGAAGAGTTATCACGTGTTTGCGCTTCGACAGGTGTAACGTTATCTGCTCATACTTCGCTTGCTGGATGGCCTATTTTTAAATTTGGAACAGAAGAGCAAAAACAAAAGTTTTTACGTCCGATGGCAGAAGGAAAGAAAATTGGCGCATACGGTTTAACAGAGCCAGGTTC
The DNA here is from genome assembly GCF_000482345.1 of Bacillus sp. UNC437CL72CviS29. Classification (NCBI taxonomy): domain Bacteria; kingdom Bacillati; phylum Bacillota; class Bacilli; order Caryophanales; family Bacillaceae; genus Bacillus; species Bacillus sp. UNC437CL72CviS29. The sequence goes on from NZ_AXVB01000011.1 coordinate 18,153, forward strand.
TGGTTCAGATGCAGGCGGGATGAGAACGACGGCAAAGCGCGATGGTGATCATTACATTTTAAATGGGTCCAAAATTTTTATTACAAATGGGGGAATCGCTGATATTTACGTTGTCTTTGCATTAACTGATCCAGAATCGAAACAGCGCGGCACAAGTGCATTCATTGTAGAAAGTGATGCACCAGGATTTTCAGTTGGCAAGAAAGAGAGCAAGCTTGGGATTCGCTCTTCACCAACAACAGAAATCATGTTTGAAGACTGCCGTATCCCTGCTGAGAACTTACTTGGCGAAGAAGGACAAGGGTTTAAAATTGCAATGCAGACGCTGGACGGCGGACGTAATGGGATTGCTGCACAGGCCGTTGGTATCGCGCAAGGCGCTTTAGATGCTTCTGTGGATTATGCGAGAGAAAGGCACCAATTTGGGAAGCCAATCGCCGCGCAACAAGGAATCGGTTTTAAATTAGCAGATATGGCGACAAATGTAGAAGCAGCGCGCCTATTAACATATCAAGCTGCTTGGCTAGAATCAGAAGGACTTCCATACGGAAAAGAATCGGCGATGTCGAAAGTATTTGCTGGCGATACAGCGATGAAAGTAACGACTGAAGCAGTGCAAGTATTTGGTGGATATGGATATACGAAAGATTATCCAGTGGAACGTTTTATGCGCGATGCGAAGATTACGCAAATTTATGAGGGAACACAAGAAATTCAAAGACTTGTGATTTCTCGTATGTTAACAAAATAAGAGAAAGAGCGTAGGGGGGCTTCCTACGCTTTTTCCTTCCAAATAATAAAGAGAGGTGAAGGGGATGGTTAAGCACAATGTACATGCATCTGTAAAGGATGAGAAGCTGGTTGCGCTAAGGCGTGAACAGATGATCAAAGGAGCTGTGCAGCTTTTTAAACAAAAAGGATTTCCGCGTACAACAACGAGAGAGATTGCAAAAGCGGCGGGGTTTAGTATTGGGACACTTTATGAATATATTCGTACGAAAGATGATGTCTTATATCTAGTATGTGATAGCATTTACGAACATGTAAAAGAAAGATTAGAAAAAGTAGTGTGCACAGAAAAAGGAAGTATTGAAAGTTTAAGAATAGCAATTACGAATTATTTTAAAGTGATGGATGAGTTACAAGAAGAGGTATTAATTATGTATCAAGAAGTTCGTTTTTTACCGAAAGAGTCTCTTCCATACGTGTTAGAAAAAGAGTTCCAAATGGTGGGGATGTTTGAAAATATTTTAGAACAGTGCACGAGAAACGGCACATTTACATTAACAAAAAAGGAAATACAGCTGCTCGCTCATAATATTTTCATTCAAGGACAAATGTGGGGATTTAGACGTTGGGCGTTACAAAAGCTTTATACGCTAGAGGAATATACAGAAATGCAGATTAGGTATGTTTTACATGGAGCGCATATGCTTCCGAAATAGAAGGTTATATAAATATAAAACTCTCTTTATTTAGGCGGGAGAGAGCATCCGGCCATGCATAGAAGCGGTCAGAGCCTTTTTTAGCCCCATGCTGGGTGAAATCAGGAGGGGAAAATGAGAGGAAATCCACTTTTGTATTTATAGCCGCAATTTATATGCTTGAAAATCACAATGGATTTATATCGTTCTTACAGCTTAATCTCGTAAATAATGGCCTATAATCACTTTTAATGACTCCTTATAAAAGTTTCCCATTTTTTTTGTAGCATATTTGTTGGAGTTTTGTTTATAATGAATAGTATGGATTTTTTTAAACAGGCCGTTATATATAGGATTATATTTTAAGAAAGGAAGTGCCGCATAAGTGGATTTTAAGCAATATTCACCAGAAGAGCTAAAAGAATTTTCCATGATTGAAGTTGTACATAGTGTTTTAGAGGATAAAAGACAGGCAACGTCATTCCATGATTTGGTTCAAGAAATTGCTCAAGTGCTGGGACTATCTCAAGAACAAGTTGCTGCGAAGATCGCACAATTTTATACAGATTTAAATATTGATGGACGTTTCATCAATTTAGGAGAAAACCGTTGGGGACTACGTAGCTGGTACCCATACGAGCAAATCGATGAGGAAATTCTACCTCAACCAAAACCTAAGAAAAAGCGCAAGGTTGAAGAAGATGACTTTGATGACTACGTTGAAGAAGACGAAGACTTCAGTGAAGAAGACTTCGATGATGAAAACGAAGACGATGATGATGTAGAAGATTTGGACAAGGTTCTTGATGAAGACGATGATCTTGATGACTTAGAAGATGAAGAAGATGAAGAATTCGCGGACGAAGAACTCGAGTACGATGAAACAGAAGAAGAGGAAGAGGAAGAACTGTAGTTCTTGACTTTTCATTATCGTCCATGTAGAATCATTTTTGGGCTCTTTAAAACAGGACGATCATACTTTTTAAGTGTAAATATAAAAGAAAATTGCTCCCTACTTATTACTTTTTGTAATGAGGGGAGCAATTTTCTTTTTTGTTTTTTGTTTAGAAAATAAAAAGAGTCTAACAATAAGATAGATACAGTGTTATCTACATACGTTGCGCTTTGCAACGGTGATTATATAACAACAAAGTAGAAGGGAGTACTTTCATGACTAAGTATATTTTTGTAACAGGCGGTGTAGTATCTTCTTTAGGAAAAGGAATTACAGCAGCATCCCTTGGAAGACTTTTAAAAAATCGTGGTTTAAACGTAACAATTCAAAAGTTTGACCCATACATTAACGTAGACCCGGGGACAATGAGCCCATACCAACACGGTGAGGTATTCGTAACAGATGATGGCGCAGAAACAGATTTAGACCTTGGTCACTATGAGCGTTTCATCGACATTAATTTAAACAAATACAGCAACGTAACAACAGGTAAAATTTACTCTTCAGTTCTTCAAAAAGAGCGTCGCGGTGAATATCTAGGAGGAACAGTTCAAGTTATTCCTCACATTACAAATGAAATTAAAGAGCGTGTATATCGTTCAGGCCGCGAAACAAATGCGGACGTTGTTATTACGGAAATCGGGGGAACGGTTGGTGATATCGAGTCTCTACCATTCCTAGAAGCAATTCGCCAAATTAAGAGCGATATTGGCCGTGACAACGTAATGTACATTCACTGTACACTAATCCCGTACTTAAAAGCAGCGGGTGAAATGAAAACAAAGCCAACGCAACATAGCGTTAAAGAACTTCGTAGCTTAGGCATTCAGCCAAACATTATCGTTGTTCGTACAGAAATGCCTGTTTCTCAAGATATGAAAGACAAGCTAGCATTATTCTGTGACATTGATACAAAAGCAGTTATTGAAGCGCGCGATGCAGATACATTATATGCAGTTCCATTATCTCTTCAAGAGCAAAATATGGACCAAATCGTTTGCGATCACTTAAAATTAGACAACCCAGCTGCAGATATGACAGAGTGGACTGCATTAGTTGAAAAAGTACGCAACCTATCTAAGAAAACAAAAATCGCTCTTGTTGGTAAATATGTAGAGCTTCAAGATGCATACATTTCTGTTGTAGAAGCACTTCGCCATGCAGGTTATTCATTTGATACAGATGTAGAAGTGAAATGGGTAAACGCTGAGCACGTAACAGCAGAAAACGTAAAAGAATTAGTTGGCGATACAGACGGTATCCTTGTACCAGGTGGCTTCGGCGACCGCGGTGTAGAAGGGAAAATCGCTGCAATTCAATATGCACGTGAAAATAAAGTTCCATTCTTAGGAATTTGCTTAGGAATGCAACTTGCATCAATCGAATTTGCACGTAACGTATTAGGATTAGAAGGAGCTAACTCTTCTGAAATTAACCCTGACACACCTTATGCAATTATCGACTTATTACCAGAACAAAAAGATGTAGAAGACTTAGGTGGTACACTTCGTCTTGGTCTATACCCATGTAAGCTTACTCCAAAAACAAATGCTTACAATGCGTATAACGAACCGGTTGTATATGAGCGTCATCGTCATCGTTATGAGTTCAACAACGAATTCCGTAAAGACATGGAAGGCGCTGGATTCATTTTCTCTGGTACAAGCCCAGACGGTCGTTTAGTAGAAATCATTGAATTACAAGATCATCCTTGGTTCGTGGCAGCACAGTTCCATCCAGAACTTGTATCTCGTCCAAACCGTCCACAATCGTTGTTCCGTGATTTCGTAAAAGCTTCTATTACGAATAAAGAAAGCAAGTAATAAAAAAAGGCGTCCAAATTCGGACGCCTTTTTCCTTTACTCATATTCGTTTATCATTTCATCAATTGTAAATTTTAAACCGTGATAAGCAAAGAGAGATAAGATTAAACTAGGGAAACCGTAACGGTTGCCTTCATCGTCGGGAATCAAACCTTTTAGTAATTTTGTATCAATATGTACATCTGTAAATTGTTCTAGTGAGACATCGCCATTTTGAATAGCTGAAATACCAACAATAGAATGACCCTCTTCTTGTAACTTTTTAGCCAATGAAATGATATCCTCATCTGTTGAAAAACGACTGATAAGAAGTACGCGGTCTGCGGAAGTAACGTCTGCTTGGTTACCGTTTTCTATTAAGCGTTTTGCTTGTTTGAGTGATTCTGCGCCATGCAGTGCTTCAAGAACTACGCCCTCCATTTCTTGTGTACCGTGTAAATAAACGATGCCATCGCCAACTAAAGCTTGGGCAAGTAGACGGGCACTATCTTCTATATTCATCTCTTCTGTTTGAGAAATTCGTGTAAAATAGCCGCTCAATTGAGTAGAAAAAATTTTTAACATTGTGTTGCTCCTTTCGATTGTGTTAGGCGGCTTTCATTATAGCTTATTTTTTTAGAAAGGCGAAGTAATAGGGGTAGCATAACAAAATAGTAGACGATAAAATAAGAAAGAACAGGAAGGAATTTGGTAAACAGTAGCGAAAATAATCGAATAGGATATAAGAAGCTTTTAATCTTGTATTTACACAGAAAGGTTGGGGATTATGGAAGGGAAAATTTTAATCGTTGATGATCAATACGGCATTCGTGTGTTATTGCATGAAGTGTTCCAAAAAGAAGGTTATCAAACGTTCCAAGCAGCAAATGGATTTCAAGCTTTAGATATCGTGAAAAAGGATAATCCAGATTTAGTTATTTTAGATATGAAAATTCCAGGTATGGATGGTATAGAGATTTTAAAACATGTAAAAGAAATTAATGAAGATATTAAAGTTATTTTAATGACTGCTTACGGAGAGCTTGATATGATTCAGGAAGCGAAAGATCTAGGGGCTCTCATGCACTTTGCTAAGCCGTTTGATATTGACGAAATTCGTCAAGCAGTACGAAATGAAATTGCTGTACAGGCTTAAAAAATGAATTTTTTATAAAAAAAATGGAAAAAAGCGTTTACATGGGCTGATGAGCAGGTGAATACAGTTGAGTTTTTGGATACAAGTTGTTATCCTATTGAGTGTAGAAAAAAGTCCGGTATGTAGATATACATATTTTACCTTATTCTGGTCATACTACCAGCGATAAGAACTTATCGGATACAAAAAACGTTTTTTAGGAGGATTCACCATGCCTTTAGTTTCCATGAAAGAAATGCTAAACAAAGCACTAGAAGGAAAATACGCAGTTGGTCAATTCAACATGAACAACTTAGAGTGGACGCAAGCTATTTTAGCTGCTGCAGAAGAAGAAAAATCTCCTGTAATCCTAGGTGTATCTGAGGGTGCAGCTCGTCATATGACTGGTTTCAAAACAGTTGTAGCTATGGTTAAAGCTTTAATCGAAGAAATGAACATCACTGTTCCTGTAGCGATTCACCTTGACCATGGTTCAAGCTTCGAAAAATGTAAAGAAGCAATCGATGCAGGTTTCACATCTGTAATGATCGACGCTTCTCACCATCCATTCGAAGAAAACGTAGAAACTACTAAAAAAGTAGTAGAATACGCACACGCTCGTAACGTATCTGTAGAAGCTGAACTTGGTACAGTTGGCGGACAAGAAGACGACGTAATCGCTGAAGGCGTTATCTACGCTGATCCTGAAGAGTGTAAACACCTTGTTGAAGCAACTGGCATCGACTGCCTAGCTCCAGCTTTAGGTTCTGTACATGGTCCTTACAAAGGTGAGCCTAACTTAGGATTCAAAGAAATGGAACAAGTTCGCGACTTCACTGGTGTACCTTTAGTACTTCACGGTGGTACTGGTATCCCAACTGCTGATATCGTGAAAGCTATTTCTTTAGGTACTTCAAAAATCAACGTAAACACTGAGAACCAAATCGAGTTTACAAAAGCTGTTCGCGAGGTATTAAACAAAGACCAAGAAGTTTACGATCCTCGTAAATTTATCGGACCTGGCCGCGAAGCTATCAAAGCAACTGTTGTTGGTAAAATTCGTGAATTCGGTTCTAACGGTAAAGCGTAAGAATAAAATTCCGTTTTGGAAACCGTCTAGTCTTTTAGACGGTTTCCTTTCGTTGTATAATGAAAGCGTGAACAAGTCTTAAGATTAATTAAATTTCTACATTTCTTATATACTAAAGGAGTTTTCTACTTCTATTAAAGATAAAAGTGGAACAGAATGTGCATAGTCCTATTAATAAATGTAATAACGTATCTAAAGTAAGTGATGAACAAATCTTGACAGGCAGTTAGTCTTCATCTACTCACTTAAAATATCATTATTTTTTTGGTGAGGCCTTACTGCTTGTTAAGTTTAGACTAGAGAATATTTTATTGATAGTTTGTTGAACGAATGAGATTCTTAAGGCAAGGCTTTCTGTTTTCTTTGAAAGGGGAGCTGAAAGTAAATACATTCACAAGAAGGGAGCTCAACATGGAAAAGTTGCTGATTGAAGGTGGACGACCTTTAAATGGATCAATTCGCGTGAGCGGTGCAAAAAATAGTGCTGTTGCTCTAATTCCAGCGACCATTCTAGCTGATACTCCAGTGACCATCGGTGGTGTACCTAATATTTCAGATGTGAAGATGTTAGGAGATCTACTAGAGGAAATTGGAGGAGTTGTAACATACAATCAGGAGGAAGAGATGACAATTGATCCTTCCAAAATGGTTGCTATGCCTTTGCCAAATGGGAAGGTAAAAAGATTACGTGCTTCTTATTACTTGATGGGCGCTATGCTTGGCCGCTTTAAAAAAGCTGTAATTGGGCTTCCTGGTGGATGTCACTTAGGACCAAGGCCAATCGATCAGCACATTAAAGGATTTGAGGCATTAGGTGCACATGTGACAAATGAGCAAGGTGCAATCTATTTAAGAGCGGATGAATTACGAGGAGCTCGTATTTATTTAGATGTTGTGAGTGTAGGAGCAACAATTAACATTATGCTAGCAGCTGTGCGTGCAAAAGGTAGAACAGTGATTGAAAATGCTGCGAAAGAACCAGAAATTATTGATGTAGCGACATTACTAACAAGTATGGGAGCACGAATTAAAGGTGCTGGTACAGATGTAATTCGCATTGATGGTGTGAATTCTCTTCACGGTTGTCATCATTCTATTATTCCAGACCGAATTGAAGCAGGTACGTACATGATTTTAGGAGCGGCATCTGGTGGAGAAGTAACAGTTGATAATGTAATCCCGCAACATTTAGAGTCAATCACCGCAAAATTACGAGAAGCTGGTGTACAAGTCGAGACGAACGATGATCAAATTACGGTGAATGGGAATCGTAAACTCCGAATAGTTGATATAAAAACACTTGTGTATCCAGGATTTCCGACAGATTTGCAACAACCTTTTACAACTCTTTTAACAAAGGCGCATGGTACGGGAGTTGTAACGGATACGATTTATGGCGCTCGTTTCAAACATATCGATGAATTGCGCCGAATGAATGCACAAATTAAGGTAGAAGGCCGTTCTGCTATTGTGACTGGGCCTGTCTCGTTACAAGGAGCAAAGGTAAAAGCGAGCGACTTACGAGCAGGTGCTGCACTTGTAATTGCAGGATTAATGGCTGATGGTATTACAGAAGTGACAGGGCTTGAGCATATTGACCGAGGTTATGAAAATATAGTAGACAAGCTTAAAGGTCTTGGTGCAAACATTTGGCGAGAACAAATGACGCAGCAAGAGATTGAAGAAATGAAAAATGCATAAATTGCAATGATTGCTAGCAATGTACTGTTATTGCAGAATAAAGGCAAAGTGGTGGCGCTTTCGTTAGTGGGGAACGAAAATCGCTGCTGACGGAAGTTGCTCTTTATGAAAAAACAAGAAAGAGAACTCTATCCTTAAGGAATAGGTCTGGGGATAGAGTAGCATTGTTAGTAACTGCATTCTTGAACGCTGTGTACAAAAAAAGTAGTTCCAAAGGTATTTGCTAATGGAATAGAGGGGTTGAGCCATTAGGCAACTATGTCAACTCCACTCGTGTTAATGATCTGTTAAGATGCACGAGAAACCCCTACTTTAAGATCCAAAGGAGTTAAGTGGGGGAGTTTTCATAGAAAGAAACAGTTCACAAAATACGGCATAAATATTAAGACTTAAAGGAGAGGGATTATTGTGGAAAGAAGTTTATCTATGGAGTTAGTACGTGTAACAGAGGCTGCAGCATTATCATCAGCGCGTTGGATGGGACGCGGCAAAAAAGATGAAGCAGACGGTGCAGCAACATCTGCAATGCGTGATGTATTCGATACAATTCCGATGAAAGGTACAGTTGTAATTGGTGAGGGAGAAATGGATGAAGCGCCAATGCTGTACATCGGGGAAAAATTAGGTACAGGATACGGTCCACGTGTTGATGTAGCGGTTGATCCGTTAGAAGGAACAAATATTGTAGCAGCTGGAGGCTGGAATGCACTTGCTGTTATTGCGATTGCGGATCACGGTAATTTGTTACATGCTCCTGACATGTACATGGATAAAATCGCGGTTGGGCCAGAAGCGGTAGGTGCAGTTGATATTGATGCACCTATTATTGATAACTTACGTGCCGTTGCAAAAGCAAAAAATAAAGATATTGAAGATGTTGTTGCAACAGTGCTAAACCGACCACGTCACCAAGCGATTATTGAAGAAATTCGTAAAGCTGGCGCTCGTATTAAATTGATTAATGATGGCGATGTAGCAGGAGCGATTAATACAGCATTTGATCGTACAGGTGTTGATATTTTATTCGGTTCTGGTGGTGCACCTGAAGGCGTTCTTGCAGCAGTTGCATTAAAATGTTTAGGTGGAGAAATTCACGGGAAACTTCTCCCTCAAAACGAAGCAGAATTAGCTCGTTGCAAAAAGATGGGTATTGAAGATACTAATCGTATTCTTCGTATGGAGGACTTAGTAAAAGGTGACGATGCAATCTTTGCAGCAACAGGTGTAACAGATGGAGAATTACTACGCGGCGTTCAATTTAAAGGTAGCGTTGGTACAACAGAATCCCTTGTTATGCGTGCAAAATCTGGGACAGTTCGCTTTGTTGACGGACGTCACAGCTTAAATAAAAAACCGAATTTGGTTATTAAATAAAAAGCGGAAGCAGCTTGATCAGAATGGAAGGGGGATGGAGCTTCTGACGAAGAGGCGTATTTTGCCTCGTAGGAAGACGCGAAGCCACCGACCATTCTAGCTGCCGGAGCTGGATTAAATAAAAAGTGAAAATGGCTCAATCAGCTTTGATTTTGCCCTCATCCAAATGGTGTAAAGAAAAAAACAGAAGCGATATAAAAAGCGGAGACAACTTTTCTTGTCTTCGCTTCTTGTATTTGTGTTACAACGTATTGATTAAAACTAGATAAAAGGGTTACAATAGTGGATATTATCCTACTTGAACTTATTGCCTTTCATTATTATGTATTTGCCTTCCGTATTTTTTCCCTTTACCCATGTGAAAAGAGAATAATATTAAAGTGTGGTGTCTGAATGAATTTGTCAATTGCAGCATTAGAAAACATGAAGTTAAAAGAATTATATGAGCTTGCGAAAGAATTTAAGATTTCGTATTACAGCAAATTAACAAAGAAAGAGTTAATTTTTGCTATATTAAAAGCTCGCGCAGAAAAAGAAGGTTTCTTTTTCATGGAAGGTGTACTAGAAATTATTCAATCAGAAGGATTCGGATTTTTACGTCCGATCAACTATTCTCCAAGCTCAGAAGATATCTATATTTCAGCTTCGCAAATTCGTCGTTTTGATTTGCGTAATGGAGATAAAGTTTCTGGTAAAGTACGACCTCCGAAAGAAAATGAACGCTATTTTGGATTGTTACAAGTTGAAGCGGTAAATGGTGATGATCCGGAATCAGCAAAAGAGCGTGTGCATTTCCCTGCATTAACACCGTTATATCCAAATCGTCAAATGAAATTGGAAACAGAAACAAAGAAATTATCAACACGCATCATGGATTTAATCGCACCAGTTGGATTTGGACAACGTGGTTTAATTGTCGCGCCTCCTAAGGCTGGTAAGACGATACTGTTAAAAGAAATTGCTCACAGTGTTACAACAAATCATCCGGAAGCGGAACTGATTGTGCTTTTAATTGATGAGCGTCCAGAGGAAGTAACGGATATTGAACGTTCTGTCAAAGGTGATGTTGTAAGTTCTACGTTCGATGAAGTGCCGGAAAATCATATTAAGGTAGCTGAGCTTGTATTAGAACGTGCGATGCGTCTTGTAGAACATAAGAAAGACGTTATCATTTTAATGGATAGTATTACCCGTTTAGCACGTGCTTACAACCTCGTTATCCCGCCAAGTGGACGTACATTGTCGGGTGGTATAGACCCAGCTGCGTTCCATCGACCAAAACGATTTTTCGGGGCAGCTCGTAACATCGAAGAGGGCGGTAGCTTAACGATTTTAGCAACAGCACTTGTTGATACAGGTTCTCGTATGGATGATGTAATCTACGAAGAATTTAAAGGAACTGGTAATATGGAACTTCATTTAGATCGCTCGTTAGCTGAACGTCGTATCTTCCCGGCGATTGATATTCGCCGCTCTGGTACACGTAAAGAAGATCTATTAATTCCTAAAGAACATCTAGACAAGCTATGGGGTATTCGTAAAACAATGCGTGATACACCAGACTTTGTTGAGAGCTTCTTACGTAAGTTGCGTCAAACGAAAACAAATGAAGAATTTTTACAAAACATTGTTGCGGACTCAAAAAGATATGTAACAACGAAGTAAAGGGAAACGGTGATGACTCGCTTATTTTTATACTAAGCGAGTTTTTCCATGCTTTTTTATGAGAGAAATTTAGCCAATCAGAGCTGGATGAGCCGCTTGCACTTTTATTTTAAAAAGACAAAAACAGGTAGTTGCAAAATGAAGTTAGCCTTGTTATAATTTCATCATATGTGTTTCATCAATATAGTTGTGATTGCAGCTAAAGATGAAAAACTCTGTTTCGAAAATGATTCAGGGCGGAAGGAGATGAAAAGAATGAAAGCAGGAATCCATCCAGATTACAAGAAAGTTGTATTCATGGACACAAACACAGGCTTCAAATTCTTAAGCGGATCTACTAAAGGTTCTAGCGAAACAATTGAGTGGGAAGATGGAAACACTTATCCATTACTAAAAGTTGAGATCAGTTCTGATTCTCACCCATTCTACACTGGACGTCAGAAGTTTGCTACTGCAGACGGACGTGTTGACCGCTTCAATAAGAAATACGGTCTTAAGTAATAAAAAACATAAAACAGGCAAGTGTATCTATTCGCTTGTCTGTTTTTTTTGCGAAAATATTAAACCTTTACCCTACTTTGGATAAAAAGTAGATGAAAGGAGAGCTCCATGTACTTAATAAATCAAAACGGTTGGATTGAAGTGATTTGCGGAAGTATGTTTTCTGGGAAATCAGAAGAGCTCATCCGCCGCGTACGTCGTACGCAATTTGCAAAGCAACAGGCGATTGTATTTAAACCATGTATTGATAACCGTTATAGTGAAGAAGATGTTGTCTCACATAATGGATTAAAGGTAAGAGCAGTTCCTGTTTCAGCTTCAAAAGATATATTTAATCATATAACAGAAGAAATGGACGTTATTGCAATTGATGAGGTGCAGTTCTTTGATGGGGACATTGTGGAAGTGGTGCAAATATTGGCAAATCGTGGCTATCGTGTCATTGTAGCCGGTTTAGACCAAGATTTCCGTGGTCTACCATTTGGACAAGTTCCTCAGCTGATGGCGATTGCCGAATATGTAACGAAGCTGCAAGCAGTTTGTTCTGTATGCGGATCTCCAGCAAGTCGTACACAGCGCTTGATTGATAATGAACCAGCTTCTTTTGATGATCCAATTATTTTAGTTGGAGCTTCAGAGTCATATGAGCCGCGTTGCCGTCATTGTCATGCGGTACCTACAAAACAAAGATAAGTGAAACTCGCTACATAGGGCGGGTTTTTTTCGAAAATAGATGAAGATTGGGGCAAGCTCTTTGTGTGTCAGAACTAAGCGAGCCGCCTGCGCTTTTAAAATAATAATTTGCGTTTTTTTGATTAAGTACCATATACTATTTGTATTAGATACTAGGATGTTGAGGTGAATGATGTGTTAGATCGTTTGCAAGCTGTAGAAGATCGTTATGAGAAGTTAAACGAATTATTAAGTGATCCAGAGGTTATTAGTGATTCGAATAAACTTCGTGAATATTCAAAGGAACAATCTGATATTCAAGAAACGGTAGAGGTGTACCGTGAATATAAAGATGTTCGTGAGCAATTACGAGACGCGAAGGCAATGTTAGAAGATAAGTTAGATGCTGACATGCGTGAAATGGTAAAGGAAGAAGTTTCTGAGCTAGAGAGGCAAGAGAAGGAATTATCAGAGCGTCTGAAAATTTTACTTGTTCCAAAAGACCCGAACGATGATAAAAACGTTATCGTAGAGGTACGTGGTGCTGCTGGTGGCGATGAGGCTGCTTTATTTGCCGGTGACTTATACCGTATGTATAGCCGTTATGCTGAGGTGCAAGGTTGGAAAACTGAAATTATCGAGGCAAGCTATACAGAATTAGGTGGATATAAAGAGATTATCTTTATGATCAACGGTAAAGGTGCTTTCGCAAAATTGAAATTTGAAAATGGTGCACACCGTGTGCAACGTGTTCCGGAAACAGAATCTGGGGGACGTATCCATACTTCTACAGCAACTGTAGCTGTATTACCAGAAGCGGAAGAAGTGGAAATCGATATTCATGAAAAAGATGTTCGTGTTGATACGTTTGCTTCTAGTGGACCTGGTGGACAAAGTGTTAATACAACGATGTCAGCGGTACGTTTAACGCATTTGCCGACTGGTGTAGTTGTATCTTGTCAGGATGAAAAGTCACAAATTAAGAACAAAGAAAAAGCAATGAAAGTATTACGTGCGCGTGTTTATGATAAGTTTAGGCAAGAAGCTCAGGCTGAGTACGATCAAAACCGTAAGCAAGCTGTTGGTACGGGAGACCGTTCAGAGCGTATCCGTACGTATAACTTCCCGCAAAACCGTGTTACAGACCATCGAATCGGTTTAACGATTCAAAAGCTAGATCAAATCTTACAAGGTAAGTTAGATGATTTCATTAACGCCTTAGTGATGGAAGATCAAGCGCAAAAGATGGAGGCAGCTGAGTAATGCGTGTCTATGAAGCCCTGAAATGGGCTTCTTCTTTTTTACAAGAAAATGGGCGAGATGAAAATGCGGGAGAAATCGTCCTTTGTCATGTATTAAAGACGAACCGAACAGGTTTAATGATGAATATGCGCGAAGCAATATCTGAGGAACAAGAGAAGACTTTTACGGAATTTATTCACAAACACGTTGATGGGATTCCTGTTCAATATATGATTGGATATGAAATGTTTTATGGTCGTTCGTTTTTTGTAAATGAAGAGGTGTTAATACCGAGGCCAGAAACAGAAGAGCTTATAGTAGGTGTGCTAGATAGAGTCCAGCGTATGTTTGGGAAGCGGGAACTACATGTAGCTGATATTGGTACGGGGAGTGGAGCTATTTCAATTACACTTGCCTTAGAAAATCAAAATCTTCATGTATATACAGTAGATATTGCGCAGGAATCGATTGAAGTTGCGAAAGAAAATGCAAAAGCATTAGGTGCCAATGTAACCTTCTATCATGGTGATTTATTATCACCGTTTTATGAAACAGGACAAAAATTAGATGTTGTTGTTTCCAATCCGCCTTATATTCCAGAAGAAGACTGGAGAGGTCTTTCTCCGGTTGTAAAAGAGCATGAACCAAAGCGTGCACTTGTAGGCGGGGAAGATGGACTTGATTTTTATCGTCGTTTTATGGAAGAGTTGCCAAACGTTTTGCACAAGAAAGCGATTGTTGCTTTTGAAATAGGTGTAGGGCAAGGTGAGGATGTAAAAGAATTATTGAAACAGACATTCCCACATGCAGATGTAGAAGTTGTCTTTGATATTAACGGAAAAGATCGTATGGTCTTTGCAGAGATGGAGTAAGGTAGAACCTTACTCCATTTTTTTATGTTGATTTGTTGCATATACATCACGGTTATGAAAACAAAAGAAGTTCTCCACTCGTTTTCTCCTTTTGTTTTCATGTGGAACGGGGTAGGAAAAGGCCCTGACCGTATCTGTACATGGCTAGATGCTCTTTCCCATCCACAAAGAAAGGTTTTATATCCTCGAAAGTTTTTCTATAGATTTAGAATTTAATAGTTTAGAAAGAGGTAAGTGTGTCTACACTGTTTACCAGAAGGGACGGTGCAAAGACATGAAAAAACAAGTGATTGCCTATTTTCTTTTATTATTAATTGGTGCACAGCTACTTGTGCAGTTTGGATATATGAAAGCTGATGCGAAGGGGAATACTGTTATCCCGAAAGAAGCTGTACGATTACGTATTTTAGCAAATAGCGATTCAGATAAAGATCAAGCGTTAAAGCGTAAAGTGCGTGACGAAGTAAAAGCACAAATTGATGGTTGGGTAGCAGATTTGAAATCATTTGAGGATGCACGTCGTGTCATTCAAAGTCACATCCCGGAAATTGAAAAAACGGTTGCTGAAACATTAAAGCGAGAAGGAAGTAAAGAATCCTTTCAAGTTACATTTGGGAAAAACATTAAATTTCCTACAAAAGTATATGGGAATTTTATTTATCCAGCAGGGGAATATGAAGCAGTACTCATTTCAATTGGAAAAGGTGAAGGTGCAAATTGGTGGTGCGTGTTATTCCCACCGATGTGTTTTCTAGACTTCTCAAGTGGATCAGCGGTAAAAAAAGAAGAGCATGTTGTAAAAGCGGAATCAATTGATGAGGAAGAACAACCAGTAGCACTGAAGGAAGAAAAAGAAGAAGTATCGAAGCAAACAATAAGACAAGAAACATCGAAAAAAGAGGTTGCTTCAAAAGTGCAAACTGCTGTGAAAGAGACAAGTAAAAAGCCTGCGCAAGAGAAAAGCGTGAAACAGGAAGAAAAACAGCTGGTGGAAAAAACAGAAAAAACGGTTGAAAAGAAACAAGAGCAAACAATTGAAACAGTAGAAGTAGAAGAGCAAGAGGACAAGCCAGAAGTTAAATTATTTATTGTAGAAGTATTTTCCTCATTATTTTCTAAATAAGTACTATTTTTGAATCCTTCCCCATATATAGAAATGAGGAGGGATTTGCTGTGAAAAAAACTTATTTTGCTACAAAAGATGATGTTGATAGGTTACATTCTTTTTTCGGACAAGCTAATAAAAAAGATGATAAAATAAATGAGTTATACGGGCAATTTATGATAATGGAAGATAACGGAGAAATCCAGGCTGTCATTGGTTATGAACAAAAAGGAGAGAACGCACTCATTCGTTCTTGTTTGTTCACACCTGCTGTGGATAACGAGACTTTCTTATATTTTTTTGAAATGTTTTTGCAGTATATGAAAGAGAAAAATATCTGGCAAGTATATTTACTCACAAATCATCCACAATCTGTGACGATATTTCAGTTTTTCAACTTTATATCTGTGGAAAAAGATCAAGTGTCAGATGATATTCAGCAACTAGAACATTTTTGTGAAAATATAAAACAGCAGGATGTAATAATACTAAATTGTCAGCTATTCACAAAGTTATCCACGGATTAATTAGGTTTATCCACATTTTGTGGATAAACCTTGTTTGTCTTTTGGATAAATGTCATAGTAAACTAACAATAGACAAGTATTTCATGGAAGAAAAGGACGTGTGAAAAAATGCATACAAATATGTGGGTTGTGGATAATTTTGTGGAAATAAAAAAAGATTATCCACAATTACAAGAAGCAGCAAGATTATTAAGAGAAAATGAAGCAATTGCCTTTCCAACTGAAACGGTTTATGGACTAGGAGCAAATGCGATGAATGATGAAGCGATTGCGAAGATTTTTGAAGCAAAAGGCAGACCGAGTGATAATCCACTTATTGTCCACATTGGTGCAAAATCACAATTAGGAGAAATTGTTAGAGAAATTACGCCGGTTGCGGAAGAATTAATGAAGCATTTTTGGCCGGGGCCATTAACGATTATTTTGC
This sequence comes from Bacillus sp. UNC437CL72CviS29, assembly GCF_000482345.1. Classification (NCBI taxonomy): domain Bacteria; kingdom Bacillati; phylum Bacillota; class Bacilli; order Caryophanales; family Bacillaceae; genus Bacillus; species Bacillus sp. UNC437CL72CviS29. The sequence goes on from NZ_AXVB01000011.1 coordinate 34,645, forward strand.
CTAAAAAAGATGGGATTTCAGAGAAGGTTACAGCGGGCTTAGATACGGTTGGAGTGAGAATGCCGGATCATCCAGTGGCACTTGCTCTTATTGAGGAAGCAAATGTACCTGTCGCAGCGCCAAGTGCTAATCGTTCTGGACGCCCAAGTCCAACACTTGCATCTCACGTATATGAAGATTTAAATGGGAAAATTGCTGGTATTGTTGACGGCGGTGCAACAGGTGTTGGCGTTGAATCAACAGTAATAGATTGTACAAGTGACGTGCCAACGATTTTACGTCCAGGCGGGATTACGAAGGAGCAATTAGAAGACGTGATCGGAACAGTTTCTTTGGATCCTGCGCTAAAAGATGAAAAAGAGAAACCGAAGGCGCCAGGAATGAAATATACCCATTATGCACCGAAAGCACCACTTAGTATTGTAGAAGGATCACGTGATTTTATTCAACAGCTTGTGGATAAGAAGAAAAGTGAAGGTTATGCAGTCGGTGTATTAACGACAGAAGAGAATCAACATGTGTATAAAGCAGATGTTGTGTTATCTTGTGGTATGCGAAGTGATTTAGCAAGCGTTGCGACGAAATTATACGATGTGCTTCGAACATTCGATGCTAGTAAAGTGGATATGATTTTTAGTGAGTCATTTCCGAATGAAGGAATTGGAAATGCAATTATGAACCGTCTAACGAAAGCAGCAGGGCATCATATTATTATTGAAGAGTAGATGGGTTGAAAAATGAGATAAAAACCTATTTTTTAAGGTGGGAGAGAGGATCCGCTTATGTATAGAAGCGGTTACCACCTTTTTTAGCCACATGCCAAGTGAAACCAGAAGGAGAAAACGAGTGTGGTTTACCTTTTGTTTTCATAACTCGTGATGAGAAGATTGAACAATTGAAACGAAGGTATCCTGTAAAGATTTTGCTGGAAGTTTCAAGTTATCTAGAAGAAATTCGTAGATTCTATTTTTCCTCGGATGAGCATATTGTGAAGTAGCGAGTCCGAGGAGGGACGAGAATGACGATCGAACAAATACTACCGTTGTTTATAATGGCATTTGCCTTAGGAATGGATGCATTTTCTGTAAGCCTCGGCATGGGGATGGTAGCCCTTAGAATGCGACAAATCATGTATATCGGTATGACAATAGGGGTGTTTCATATTGTTATGCCGTTTCTTGGTATGATACTAGGACGTTTTTTATCGGAGACATTTGGTCATATGGCAACTGTTGCCGGGGCTATTTTATTAATTGGATTAGGGTTTTATATTGTATACTCTGCAATTTTAGAAGGGGAAGAGACAAGATCTGCTCCGGTGGGGATAAGTTTACTTATATTTGCGTTTAGTGTGAGTGTTGATAGTTTTTCGGTTGGGCTCAGTCTTGGGATTTACGGAGCACAAATGATTGTAACAATCTTACTATTTGGACTGGTTAGTATGATATTAGCCTGGAGTGGTTTACTGATTGGAAGACATGCAAAGCGTTTACTTGGTATGTACGGTGAAGTAATCGGGGGTATCATTCTTGTTGGTTTTGGATTATGTCTTCTTTTTCCAATATAATCTTGCTACGATATAAGAAAATGGTACATCTGTTTTGTTTATATTTTTTTCAAGATAGTTACACATGCTTGTTGTTTTGCGGTTATTTTACAAATAACAGTGCTGGACTAAACTAGATTCATTCGTGAACGGTCAATATAAATTAATTCCTTTCTGTACAAAACATTTTTTCTAACAGTTGTTATTTTAATGGAAAATCTTATATGGTAAAAAGGATGATAGGAATGACAAGGATAAAACAAGTTTTTGGTATTATTATTAGTTTTTTCGTATTTTGGTTTAGTGTGCTCGGTGTACAAATGTTTGCGGAGTTTCTAAATATAGATTCTTTAAAATTCATTCAGGGGAGAACAGAAGCAGCTCGTATGTTTTATTCTCCTTACCCATTTGTAATCGTTTTTCTCATTACATTACTTTCGCTCTATTTCTTTGTTATAAAGCTTGGGAATCCGAAAAAGGAAAGTGCGCCTGTGTTAGAGAAAAAGCGCGGGGAAGTATAATATATAGAAGAAGACCAGCTTGTGTGATGCCTAGGCTGGTCTTTTTGTGTTATAAAATGAGCGAGCCGCTTCCGCTTTTAAAAATATCCAGCTGCAGCGGCAAGAATGGTCGGTGGCTTCACATCTTCCTGCGAGGCAAAAAGCGCCTCTACGTCAGAAGCACCATCCTCCTCCCATTCTGAGCGAGCCGCTTTCGCTTTTAAATTGGCCTTACAAGCTCAAATTGTTCTCCTAATTTGGCGTAGTTGTGTCCGGCTAGTCGGCTTATTGGTTTTAGTTCTTCTGCGTGAATACGCCCGTTTTCATATAAATGTTCTGCGATGTGGAAACGGACAATGCGGCCGATTAGTAGGTCACATGCGGGAGAGTCTTCTGTTCCTCCTAGTGGGATGGCTTGTTCTAATACGCATTCCATTCGAATATTCGCTTCTTTTACACCTGGTACGGAGATGACATCGCTTTCGATAGGGGTTAGCTTAGCTAATTCAATTTCACTTTGAGTTGGAGGGAGGTTTGCAGCGGTTTCGTTGATGGCCTCCACATAGGATTCATCGGAAATATGTACAACAAATTCACCTTTCTCAATTGCGTTTCGAGAAGTATCTTTTCGCTCTCCTCCTTTTCGCTGCACAGAAACTGAGATGAGCGGTGGATTAGCAGCAACAATATTAAAATAGCTGTATGGAGCTCCATTTAAAACCCCGTCTTTTGTTATAGAAGTAACGAATGCGACTGGGCGCGGAATAATACTCCCCGTTAATAATTTGTAATTATCTTTTTCTGTTTGTTCATTTGGATTAATCGAAAGCATATTTAGAATCTCCCTTCCTTGATATGAATACTTCTTTGTTTGTTTACAAGATAATGGAGGGAAACTCCTGCTAAAAAAATTTTTTTTGACGGTTTTTGTAATCAATGATTTTGAAATATACAAGAGAGTAGAGTCTTTCTGTAACGTCAGCCGCAATTTTACATGGCATACTTAATATTTTTTATTTAATAGATGGATGTCGAGTGAATGGAACTGGCTAAATTCATCTTATTGGCGAAGGTGTTCGGCATGATGTACCTGATACATCGAAAAATTAAGCGATAGGTGAATCAATTGACGAAAAGAATTTATTAAGAAAAATAATCCAAACAAGCATTAACTTTTAAAGAATTTCAACTCTCTGCATTGATGGGAAGAATGAAATGACTTTATTATTTCGTTACACCTTTAACGGAACAAACCTTATGTTAATTTAGGCTGAATTAAATATATATTTTCTAAATTGCTATTGTAATCTCTACGAGAGTTGTATACTGGTATGAGTTAAAATACTCATTAGATTTAGGAGGCTTCTTACATGATTAGTGAGTTGAAAGAACAAGCACTTGATGAGCTTGATGGAAAATGGGGATTAGCAGTAGGGATTACATTGATCCTTACGTTTCCTTTCCTATGGACTTGTGGCTGGAGCGAAGTGATAGAATCGCTTGTGATAGATATTATTGTAATACTAATGGTTTGCCCTTTAACTCTAGGTGCCTATCATCTTGCTTTAAATACAGTTCGAGAAAAAACAGTTGGAATTGGGCAATTATTTGAATGGTGTACAGGGGTCAAAAAATACATTAAATCAATTTTAATACATTTACTAATTAGTATCTATCTGGCTTTATGGATATTGTTATTTATCATTCCGGGAATTGTTAAATGTTTCTCTTATACCATGACCTACTTTATTTTAAATGACCACCCAGAATTTTCAATGAACCAAGCTATTGCTGAAAGTCGCCGTATGATGAACGGAAATAAAATGGATTATTTCGTAATGTGTTTAAGTTTTATTGGCTGGTTTATATTAAGTGTCTTTACTTTAGGAATCGGTTTCTTGTGGTTAATCCCATATTTTTATACTACAAAAGCGGCGTTTTATGAGAAAGTTTCACAAGACTATTACAAAAGAAAATCTAGTTAAATTAATTTTTATTTAAGCTTAGTTTAATGGCAATGGAGGCTCATTATAAGCACTCTTTTTATGAGTTTTGTTTCTACTGAGTTGGGGACTTTGTATCGTATGTACATCAAGTTGGGACTTTTATGTCTTAGGCTTATGACACAACAGTCCCAACTAAATTACTATGATTGTTTTCATTTCAATAATTCGCTAGTTGACGCGATGAAAAACTTATGAAATACATTCATATGCAAAACATAAAAAGGGAATTGGTGAGTACAAGGAAGGAATATTGGTAGAAATCCTTAAGAAGATAATTATCTACTATTTTAGGAAAGATAAAGTAATGAAAATCTATACGGATTAAAGTTGTAAGGACAACAAAAGACCACCAAGTTTTTTTACTTGGTGGTCTTACTATTTTAATGAGCTTGAGTGTTAGAAATTTATCAATCTAACTGCAAATGTATATTCCGATGGTGTAAAAAAATACCTTGAAACCAAAATGATTAATTAAAGTAAAACATAAGCGCCAGGCCCAGTTAATGCAACACCAACTGCGATAGCGATTAAGATCATGTTATATTCAAAACCGTTTTGTGTTACCCAGTAGCCATTTTTTCCGTGTACAGTAAAGATTGCAACTAGCATTGTACCAACGATAAATAATGAGCCAACCCAAGTGAAGATACCTGCCGCGAATAAGAAACCGCCTAATAGTTCAGTTGCACCAGCCATAAATGCCATGAATACGCCAGGGCGTAAGCCAATTGATTCCATCCAGCCGCCTGTTCCTTTTAGGCCGTGACCACCAAACCAACCGAATAATTTCTGAGCACCGTGGCCCATGAATGTAATTCCAATAATAAGACGAATAATAAGAAGACCGATGTTCATCATCTATAAAACCTCCAAAAAGTTATTTACTTACCTTATGTAAGTTATAATAAATCAGTTACTTACTTTAGTCAAGTGACTTTCGAAAAAACATAAAGAAATTTTACAAATCAATAACAAAAAAAATGTTGTAAAGACCTCTAGACGAGTTGTGAAAAAAAGGAGAAAATATACGTAAGAAGTTTATTTCTATTATTGTTATTCAGACAATTTGAATTGACTGGAATTTTACAAGGCGATACAATAAGGCTCTATTAGTAAGTACGCAATTTTTTTCGAAAGCGTTTTTACACTATAATATTTGAAGTATGAAGTCTTACATGTATCGCAATCTTTACTAGGGAGTACCCTATACATTTTTAATCTAATTATAAGGAGGACCATCCTATGTTTAAAAAATTATTTGGTCTTGGCTCAAAAACAAATGCAGAAACAATCGTAGCTCCATTAACTGGAGAAGTGAAAAATATTGAAGAAGTACCAGATCCAGTATTTGCTGGTCGTATGATGGGTGACGGTGTTGCAATCGTTCCAACTGAAGGTGTAGTTGTATCACCAGTAGACGGTGAAATTGTACAATTATTCCATACAAAACACGCTGTTGGAATTAAAGCGAAAAATGGTACGGAAATTTTAATTCACGTTGGTTTAGAAACTGTAAAAATGGAAGGCGAAGGTTTCGAAGCTCACGTATCTGAAGGACAAGCTGTGAAAGCTGGCGACAAATTAATTTCTTTCGATTTAGAATTAATTCGCGAAAAAGCAAAAAGCACAATTACTCCAATCGTTATTACAAACACGGATGCAACAGAATCTATTCATACAACTATAGGCGTATCAGCTACAAAAGGTGCAACTGAAGTAATGAAAGTTACAATGAAATAATGATGTTTTGTAAGGAATCTATTTCATATGAAATGGATTCCTTAATTTATTTAGTTATAAGTTTTTTTCGTGGGATGTTTCAGTTATGTATGGTACTATATTGAGGGCACTTGGAACTAGGGTTTCACATATATGTGGATAGGGCGTATTTCTCTAAGAAAAAATAAAGGAGAAATGCGCCTTTTGTATATTCACATTTCTTTTGTTCCATTGTAATCTACGTTATGATGAGTGTAGGACATTCACCATAAGGAGGGAGCTTAGATGAAGCGAGTGTTGTTTGTTTGCACTGGAAATACATGTCGTAGCCCAATGGCAGAGGCGTTGCTTCGTCACTATGGAGAAGGGAAGTTTGAGGCGAAGTCTGCTGGTGTTTTTGCCAATCCTGGAAGTGACGCATCTTTACATGCAAAAGATGCATTGGCAGAAAAAGGGGTTAAAATAGCGCATGCTTCGCAGCAAATAACGGAAGAATTACTTGAGTGGGCGGATATGGTTCTCACGATGACGGAAAGCCATAAGCAACTTGTGCTTGGGTACTATCCGAATGCGGGGGAGAAAGTGCATACATTATATAAATTTGTAGAAGGTACAAGTAAAGATATTTCAGACCCATTTGGTGGTTCTCTATCTATTTATCAATCAACATTAGTAGAGATGGAAGAACTTATACAAACTTTATTGGAAAAACATTCAGAAGGTTAATGTTTCGTGTATAATACGATATTGGAGATGATCTTGCTCGGAATGAGCAAGTGAGTATCAGTTTTTTTGCAATCATTCATCAGTGGGGGGAAGAACCCTACTTGATAGAAGTTTCACTAAAATTTTGGAGGGGTCAAAATGAAAGTAGTAGTAGCATCTGATCACGGTGGAATGAATATCCGCAAAGAAATCGTAAGTTTATTAGAAGAGCTAAATATTGAATATGTTGATTTAGGATGTGAATGTGAAGCAGGATCTGTTGATTATCCTGATTTTGCATTTCCAGCGGCAGAAATGGTTGCAAATGGTGAAGTAGACCGTGGTATTTTAGTTTGTGGAACAGGTATTGGTATGTCAATTGCAGCAAATAAAGTACACGGTATTCGCTGTGCGTTAGTACATGATACATTTAGTGCAAAAGCAACAAGAGAACATAATGATACAAACATGTTAGCGATGGGTGAGCGTGTGATTGGTGCTGGTTTAGCGCGTGATATTGCAAAAATTTGGCTGACAACTGATTACGAAGGTGGACGTCACGAAAATCGCGTAGGGAAAATTAAAACATACGAAGCGAAGTAATCTTTTATTAGGACATACTATCATTTGTTGAACCAACCTGTGAAAGGAAGAGGCGTCATGACGGAAATAGTAAAGGTGAAAGAGCAGCTACAAATATCGCTTTCTGATTTTCAAGAGCAAGCTTCTTTACAAAGCGGGCAAATTTTTGTAGTGGGCTGTAGCACGAGCGAAGTGCTAGGAGAGAAAATTGGAACATCAGGAACGATGGAAGTGGCAGAAGCGATTTTTTCTGAGCTAAAACAATTTCAAGAGCAAACTGGCATAGAATTGGCATTCCAATGTTGCGAGCATTTAAATCGTGCTTTAGTAGTAGAGAGAGAAGTAGCAATGAAGTATCAATTTGAAATTGTAACCGTTACGCCTGTTAGATCAGCTGGTGGTGCATTAGCAACATACGCCTATCAAAATCTAAAGGATCCTGTAGTAGTGGAGTTTATAAAAGCAGATGCAGGTATGGATATCGGTGATACATTTATTGGTATGCATCTAAAACATGTTGCAGTTCCAATTCGTACACGTGTAAAAGAGATTGGAAGTGCGCACGTAACGATGGCCAAAACACGTGCGAAACTTATTGGTGGGGCACGTGCTGTATATGCGGAAGTAGAAGAAACAGTTACTTGTAGCTAAAAATAAAGTAAAATTTTAATCAGTGGGTGGCTTCATCTCCCGTTGATTATTAGCTCGACCAATCGGACCTTTACGGGCAGTTGATTCCCCACTTAACCTTTTGCTTTTGCTGAATTTTGAGGTGAAGGTCTTACTGCCCGTTCATGCGGAAGTAGAAGAAACAGGGATACAGTATCTTTCGTAAAGACGTATGTAGTCTGACTTCATAAAGGATAAAAAGAAAAGACCGAACTCGGTCTTTTTTTCTTTTATGATATAGAAAGTCATGTTAGAATGTAGTTGAAAACATGAAGGTTCGAAGGAATTACAACTTGAATTTTCGTTTTTTCTGAATAAATAAGAAAAAACTGTTGGGAATCGGTGTAATTCGTTCAGAAAAGGGGGATTTTGGTGGATCATTTAAAACGTCAAGATGAAAAAGTATTTGCTGCAATTGAGGCAGAACTAGGAAGACAGCGTTCAAAGATTGAGTTAATTGCTTCAGAAAACTTCGTAAGTGAAGCTGTAATGGAAGCGCAAGGTTCTGTTTTAACAAACAAGTATGCGGAAGGATATCCTGGTAAACGTTACTATGGCGGTTGTGAGCATGTAGACGTAGTAGAGGATATCGCACGTGATCGTGTAAAAGAAATCTTTGGCGCAGAGCATGTAAACGTTCAACCACACTCTGGTGCACAAGCGAACATGGCTGTATACTTCACGATTTTAGAGCAAGGCGATACAGTACTTGGTATGAACTTATCCCACGGTGGTCACTTAACACACGGAAGCCCTGTTAACTTCAGTGGGGTACAATACAATTTCGTAGAATATGGCGTAGATGCTGAATCACACCTCATCAATTATGATGATGTGTTAGCAAAAGCAAAAGAACACAAGCCAAAATTAATCGTTGCAGGTGCAAGTGCATACCCTCGTGTTATCGATTTCAAGAGATTCCGTGAAATCGCAGACGAAGTAGGTGCATACTTAATGGTAGATATGGCACATATCGCAGGTTTAGTTGCAGCAGGCTTACATCCGAACCCAGTACCACATGCACATTTCGTTACAACAACAACACATAAAACATTACGTGGCCCACGCGGCGGTATGATTTTATGTGAAGAAAAATTTGCAAAGCAAATTGATAAATCAATCTTCCCTGGTATTCAAGGTGGACCACTAATGCACGTAATTGCTGCGAAAGCTGTTGCGTTTGGTGAGGCACTTCAAGAAGACTTTAAAATATATGCACAAAACATCATTAATAATGCGCAGCGCCTAGCGGAAGGTCTTCAAAAAGAAGGACTTACACTTGTTTCTGGTGGAACGGACAACCATCTTATCTTAATCGATGTTCGTAACCTAGATATTACAGGTAAAGTTGCAGAGCACATATTAGATGAAGTTGGTATTACTGTAAACAAGAACACAATCCCATTTGAAACAGCAAGCCCATTTGTAACAAGCGGTGTACGTATTGGTACAGCGGCGGTAACATCTCGCGGATTTGACTTAGAAGAAATGGATGAAATTGCAGCAATCATTGCTCATACGTTAAAAAATCATGAGAATGAAACGGCATTAGAAGAAGCACGTAAACGTGTAGAAGCATTAACAGCAAAATTCCCAATGTATACAGGTCTATAATAAATTGAATGAAGACTGTTAAAACACATCTTGTTTTAACAGTCTTTTTTATTTCTGAATCTAAATTTCAATATATAGTTTTCGGGATGTAATGTGATGAAGATTTGCTTCATAATGTAGAAAAGTAATAATGATGGACAGAAGAGCATACAGTACTCTTTTAGTATGTATACAAAACGTGAATAAATTTTGGATATATAATGAAGGATACGAATTCCATAAATGGTAAAGATATTAGGTATGTTCATAATCAAATTGAAACTTTTCCAAATTTGCCCTTGAATATTAGTAGCGTTTTCTTTACAATCGTAAATAGTGTAAAACGGCGTGTGCACACGCATGAATATCATCTTAAGGAGAGATTCACATGGGAAAACTGTATGTATTTGATCACCCGCTAATTCAACATAAGATTACATATATTCGCGATAAAAATACAGGTACAAAAGAATTTCGTGAATTAGTGGATGAAGTAGCAAGCTTAATGGCATTTGAAATTACACGTGATCTTCCACTTGAAGAAATCGAGATTGAAACCCCTGTAAGCAAAGCGAAAACAAAAGTGATCGCTGGTAAAAAGCTTGGTCTAATTCCGATTTTACGTGCAGGTTTAGGGATGGTAGACGGAATTCTGAAATTAATCCCAGCAGCAAAAGTGGGACACGTTGGTTTATATCGTGACCCGAAAACATTGCAACCGGTAGAATACTATGTGAAACTTCCAACGGATGTAGAAGAACGTGACTTTATCGTACTTGATCCGATGTTAGCAACAGGTGGTTCTGCGGCGGAAGCAATTAACTCTCTGAAAAAGCGCGGTGCGAAGCAAATTAAATTAATGTGTATCGTAGCTGCACCAGAAGGAGTAAAAGTAGTACAAGAAGAACATCCTGATGTTGATATTTATGTAGCGGCATTAGATGAGAAATTAAATGACCATGGTTATGTTGTTCCAGGTCTTGGCGATGCTGGTGACCGTTTATTTGGAACGAAGTAAGACAACAGACGAGAGGGGGTTCCTGCTCGTCTTTTTTTATGTAAAAACATGGAGAGGGGAGGGGCAATGGTATTTTTTGTATATGCAACATAACTTGCATATCTTTCACATATAATATAGAAGTCGAACGTCTAATAAGCTCTGTATTGTAGAGGAAAAACGTTATATCGTAAAAATATAATCGTGACAAACTTGTGAACTTTTTCTTCTATTATAAGGAGAAAACTTGAAGAAATTTGATATCTTTGGCCAGTATTTAGAAGGGGAACGTTTTCATTTTTGGCAGGAAATGACTAATACTCAAATTTTTAGATTTTTTACGATTTCTCGTTGACAGTGCTAATACCCTATTGTATGCTAACTACGGGGATGGATGGTAGGGCTTTCAGTGACAAATTTGCATCTATTCCGTGACAAAAAAGTAAACTTTTTATTTTGTATAGAATTTATACAAAAAAATGAGTTATTATTAACACATCGTGAATGAGGGTTACATATTGGAGGGATGAATCCTTGCAAAAAAACGATCGCAACCCAGTCAAAGCATATGCTTTAATGTCAGGAATTCTTGCTCAGCTAGTCGGTTCCATTCTTGTTGGAATTTTTGGTGGGCAATGGATTGATAGTAAGGTTGGAACGTTTCCGTTGTTTCTCATTATAGGCTTATTGCTAGGATTAGGAACAGGGATTTACGCAATGATTCGACTCATTCGACATTATTATTCGGGAGAGCAATGATGATAGACGTACATGGACTTGTCCAAAGACAAAAGAAATATATGTACTACTTGCTTGCGCTTCTAGTGCTAGGATGGGGATTTACCTCTTACAAGGATGTATTTCTTGGGCTGATTATCGGAACGATTTTCAGTTTTCTTAGTTTGCGCATCATTGCACGTAGAACAGACAAGCTATTAGATCGCGTTACCAATGGAGAGAACGTGAAATTTAAAGCAACGGCTGTCAGTACATATTCGAGATTTGCCACGATTGGATTATTAATTTTATTTGCGGCAAAATATCAGCATTTAATTGCGATGTGGAGCTTAGGTGTAGGATTGCTGACAGGATATCTTGTCATGATCATAGATTTTCTTTATTTAGAGTATAAGAGCAGGGAAGAGAGGTGAATTACTAGTGGAACACGGTAAATTAGTTGAATTTCTAGGTTTAACGTTCGATTTATCATCAGTTATGATGGTCACTATTTCAGCAGTTATTGTTTTTTTAATCGCTGTTATTGGAACTCGCAGCTTAGCTCTTCGTCCTACCGGAATGCAAAACTTCATGGAATGGATTTTAGACTTCGTGAAAGGGATCATTAACAGTACAATGGACTGGAAAACAGGTGGGCGCTTTTTAACACTTGGCGTAACACTTATGATGTTTATTTTCGTATCAAACATGCTAGGTTTACCATTCATGTATTCAACAACTGAGGCTGGTGAACACATTGCATGGTGGAGATCGCCAACGTCTGATCCAGCAGTTACATTAACATTAGCCGTGATGGTAGTTACCCTCACCCATTATTATGGAATTAAGATGAAGGGTACAAAAGGATATGTCAAAGGTTTCTTCCAACCTATGTCATTCTTATTTCCTTTAAAGGTTATTGAGGAGTTTGCTAACACATTAACGTTAGGTCTTCGTCTATTCGGTAACATTTATGCAGGTGAGATTTTGTTAGGATTACTTGCTAAATTAGGTGGAAGTACAGTACTTGGAGCATTAGGTGCTATTGTGCCGATGTTAGCGTGGATGGGATTCAGTGTGTTCGTTGGTTCAATCCAAGCGTTCATTTTTACAATGTTAACGATGGTTTACATGGCTCATAAAGTAAGTCATGACCATTAATATACTTTAATAAGTAAGTAAAAAAATCTATTTTTTTATAATACAAAGGAGGACAAATTAAATGAGTTTAGGTGTAATCGCAGCTGCAATTGCAATTGGTTTATCAGCATTAGGTGCAGGTATTGGTAACGGTCTTATCGTATCACGTACAATCGAAGGTGTTGCTCGTCAACCAGAATTAAAAGGCGCACTTCAAACAATTATGTTCATCGGGGTTGCATTAGTTGAGGCACTTCCAATCATCGGTGTAGTTATTGCATTCATCGTAATGAACAAATAAGGGAGACTCCCCTTACATAGATGGCGAAGAGTGTTTTTGGACTTTCTTCGCCATTGCTTTATGAACGAAATGTATGTCTTTTTTTTTCATATAGTAAATTTAGATATCACGAAGGGAGTGAATCCTTGTGCCAACTTTAATGTTAGGAGCTGCCATTCCATTTGGAACGATCGCTTATACATTGGTCGTTTTCCTAATTTTATTAGTAATGCTACGTAAATTTGCTTGGGGTCCTTTGATGGGAATTATGAAGGAACGTGAAGAGCATGTTGCTAGCGAAATCGATGCTGCAGAACAAAATAATGCAGAGGCGAAAAAGTTAGTAGAAGAACAACGTGAAATGTTAAAACAATCACGTGTTGAAGCACAAGAGTTAATCGAAAGAGCGAAAAAACAAGCAGAAGATCAAAAAGATGGTATTGTTGCCGCTGCAAAAGAAGAAGCAGAATCTATCAAAGCATCTGCTGTACAAGAAATTCAACGCGAAAAAGAGCAAGCAATTGCTGCTCTGCAAGAACAAGTCGCTTCTTTATCTGTTCAAATTGCTTCTAAAGTAATTGAGAAAGAATTAAAAGAAGAAGACCAAGTGAAGTTAATTCGCGATTATATTAAAGAAGTAGGAGAAGCGCGATGAGCAATGAGATTGTAGCAAAACGTTATGCTGTCGCTCTTTTTCAAATTGCAAAAGAAAAACACGTATTAGAAATGTTTGAAGAGGAATTACGCCTTGTACAAAACGTTTTTGTAAAAAACGGAGAACTACATAGCTTTTTAACACAACCAAACATTTCAAAGGAGCAGAAAAAAACGTTCCTTTCGAACGTATTCTCTTCTGTTTCTGAATCAATTTTAAATACGTTATATATTTTAATTGATAACAAACGCATTGAAATTCTACCTGAAATTGCAAATGAATATGTTGTTCTTGCTAATGACGAGCGTAACGTTGCTGATGCAACTGTATATTCAGTTCGTCCGCTATCAGAAGATGAAAAGCTTAGCATTGCAGAATCATTCGCAAAGAGAACAGGAAAAGATGCAATTCGTATTAAAAATGTTGTAGATGAAGATTTACTAGGCGGCATTAAAGTACGCATTGGAAATCGCATTTATGATGGTAGTTTACAAGGAAAGTTAGCACGTATTCAGCGTGAACTTATGAAGAATAGATAGGGGTGAAGCACATGAGCATCAGAGCTGAAGAAATTAGCGCACTGATAAAGCAACAAATCGAGAACTATCAGTCTGAAATCGAAGTTAGTGATGTTGGTACAGTTATCCAAGTTGGTGACGGTATCGCGCGTGCTCATGGTCTTGATAACGTAATGGCTGGTGAACTTGTAGAGTTCTCTAACGGCGTTATGGGACTAGCACAAAACTTAGAGGAAAACAACGTAGGTATCATTATTTTAGGACCTTACACAGAAATCCGTGAAGGTGATGAAGTTCGTCGTACTGGTCGCATCATGCAAGTACCAGTAGGGGCAGAACTAATTGGTCGTGTTGTAAACCCATTAGGTCAACCAGTAGACGGTTTAGGCCCAATCAATACAACAAAAACTCGTCCAATCGAAAGTCCAGCACCAGGTGTAATGGATCGTAAATCTGTTCATGAGCCACTTCAAACAGGTATTAAAGCGATCGATGCTCTTGTACCAATTGGTCGTGGTCAACGTGAGTTAATCATCGGTGACCGTCAAACAGGTAAAACAGCAGTTGCACTTGATACAATCTTGAACCAAAAAGATGAAGATATGATTTGTATCTACGTTGCAATTGGACAAAAAGAATCTACAGTACGTAACGTAGTAGAAACACTACGTAAGCACGGTGCGTTAGAGTACACAATCGTTGTAACAGCATCAGCTTCTCAACCAGCTCCATTATTATACTTAGCTCCTTACGCTGGTGTAACAATGGGTGAAGAGTTCATGTACAATGGTAAACACGTATTAGTAGTATATGATGACTTATCGAAACAAGCGGCTGCTTATCGTGAGCTTTCATTACTATTACGTCGTCCTCCAGGTCGTGAAGCGTATCCAGGGGATGTATTCTACTTACATTCTCGCTTACTAGAGCGTGCAGCAAAATTAAGTGATGCAAAAGGCGGCGGTTCTTTAACAGCTTTACCTTTCATCGAAACACAAGCAGGGGACGTATCAGCATACATCCCAACAAACGTAATCTCTATCACAGATGGACAGATCTTCTTACAATCTGATTTATTCTTCTCTGGTGTACGTCCAGCGATCGATGCAGGTACTTCGGTATCTCGTGTTGGTGGAGCTGCTCAGATTAAAGCGATGAGTAAAGTATCAGGTACACTTCGTCTTGACCTTGCATCTTATCGTGAGTTAGAAGCGTTCGCTGCGTTCGGTTCTGACCTTGATAAAGCAACACAAGCGAAATTAAACCGTGGTGCTCGCACAGTTGAAGTATTAAAACAAGGATTACACAAACCACTGCGAGTAGAGAAACAAGTTATCATTCTTTACGCTCTAACACGTGGATTCTTAGATGATATCCCAGTAGTAGATATCACTCGTTTTGAAGAAGAACTCCATGCGTGGTTAGATTCAAATGCAGCTGAATTATTAAGCGAAATCCGTACAACAAAAAAACTTGCGGATGACGAGAAATTTGCTGCAGCAATCAACGGATTTAAGAAAGTATTCGTAGCTTCTGAATAATAAAAGGCGGAAGTGGCTTGTTAGCCACTGGAGCTAGATTATATAAAAGGTGATTCTTTAGGGAATTGCTAACGGTTATGTAAAGGAAAAGAGTAGGTGCACCTATTCTTTTCCTTCAATCATGAGCAAGAAGATCTTGCAACGTAGATTAGAAAGATGAACGACAAGGATTCTTACTAATCGTGCCAACTTCCGGAAAAAAGGTGGTGAAAACCTGTGGCATCTTTACGCGATATAAAAGCGAAAATTAACTCGACTAAGAAAACGAGTCAAATTACGAAAGCGATGGAGATGGTATCTGCATCGAAATTGAACCGTGCAGAACAAAATGCTAAATCTTTCGTTCCGTATATGGAAAAGATTCAAGAAGTAGTAGCGAGTATTGCGCAAGGTAGCAAAGGAATTAATCATCCAATGTTAACAGCGCGTCCTGTAAAACGTACAGGATACATCGTTATCACGTCTGATCGCGGACTAGCAGGTGGTTATAACAGTAACGTATTACGTACGGTAAGTAACGTAATTCGCGAACGTCATAATATGGATTCAAACCAATATTCAATTATTGTGCTTGGACGACTAGGACGTGATTATTTAAAACGTCGTGGCTTTAATATTATTGATGAAGTAGTTGGATTATCTGACCACCCGTCATTTACGGATATTAAAGACCTTGCTTCTCGAGCAATTGCGATGTTTGCAGATGGCGCTTATGATGAGCTGTATATTTACTACAACCATTTCGTAAGTAAAATTTCACAAGAAGTAACGGAAAATAAAATTTTACCGCTTACGGACGTGAAGTCGGACAAACCGACGACAGCTTATGAGTTTGAACCTTCTGAAGAAGATATTTTAAAAGTATTATTGCCACAATACGCAGAAAGCTTAGTTTACGGTGCATTACTAGACGGTAAAGCAAGTGAACACGCAGCGCGTATGACAGCAATGAAGAGTGCTACAGACAACGCAATGGAAGTTATCGATACACTTACACTTTCATTCAACCGTGCTCGCCAAGCAGCGATTACGCAAGAAATTACGGAAATCGTTGGTGGAGCAGCAGCGCTAGAATAGTAATATAAAGTAGAAGCGGTTCGTTCAGAATGGGAGGGGGATGGAGCTTTTGCCTCGTAGGAAAAAGCGAAGCCACCGAGCATTCTAACCGCTGGAGCTAGATTGAATAAAAGGTGGAAGCGGCTCTATTATAAGAGTCGCCTAAGCTACACTAATAAAAAATGAAAGCCGACTGCTCATAAAAAGCTGGCTAATTTAGAGAAAGCTAGGAGGGAACCCGATGAACAAAGGGCGCGTTACGCAAATCATGGGTCCGGTTGTAGACGTTAAGTTTGACGGCGGAAAGCTACCTGAAATCTACAATGCCCTTAGAATTAAAAAAGATGAAGTTAACTTAACTTTAGAAGTTGCACTTCACTTAGGTGATGACACAGTTCGTACGGTTGCAATGTCTTCTACAGATGGACTTGTTCGTGGTACAGAAGTAGAGGATACTGGTAAACCAATTTCTGTTCCAGTTGGTGATGCAACACTTGGTCGTGTATTTAACGTATTAGGTGATGCAATTGACTTAGATGGTGAAGTTGCAGCGGATGTACGCCGTGATCCAATTCACCGTCAAGCACCTGCATTCGAAGAGCTATCTACAAAAGTAGAAATTCTTGAAACTGGTATTAAAGTAGTAGACTTACTTGCTCCATACATTAAAGGTGGTAAAATCGGTCTATTTGGTGGTGCCGGTGTAGGTAAAACAGTATTAATCCAGGAGTTAATTAACAACATCGCACAAGAGCACGGTGGTATCTCTGTATTCGCTGGTGTAGGTGAGCGTACTCGTGAAGGTAACGACTTATACCATGAAATGAGCGATTCTGGCGTAATTAAGAAAACAGCGATGGTATTCGGACAAATGAACGAGCCACCTGGTGCACGTCAACGTGTTGCATTAACAGGTTTAACAATGGCTGAACATTTCCGTGATGAGCAAGGACAAGACGTACTATTGTTCATCGATAACATCTTCCGTTTCACGCAAGCGGGTTCTGAAGTATCTGCCCTTCTTGGTCGTATGCCATCTGCGGTAGGTTACCAACCAACACTTGCAACTGAAATGGGTCAATTACAAGAACGTATTACATCTACAAATAAAGGGTCTATCACGTCTATCCAAGCGGTATATGTACCAGCCGATGACTACACTGACCCAGCACCAGCTACAACGTTCGCTCACTTAGATGCAACAACAAACCTAGAGCGTCGTTTAACACAAATGGGTATTTACCCAGCGGTAGATCCATTGGCATCTACATCTCGTGCGCTTTCTCCGGAAATCGTAGGAGAAGAGCATTATTCAGTTGCTCGTCAAATTCAGCAAACTCTACAACGTTATAAAGAGCTTCAAGATATCATCGCTATCTTAGGTATGGACGAGTTATCTGAAGAAGATAAATTAGTTGTACATCGTGCTCGTCGTGTTCAGTTCTTCTTATCACAGAACTTCCACGTAGCGGAGCAATTTACAGGTCAAAAAGGATCTTATGTACCTGTAAAAGAAACAGTTCGTGGTTTCAAAGAAATTCTAGAAGGAAAATATGATGACCTTCCAGAAGATGCATTCCGCTTAGTTGGTGGCATTGAAGAAGTTATTGAAAATGCGAAGAAAATGATGGCGTAAGGCCTTAGGAGGGACGAATTATGAAGACATTTCCAGTCAGTATTGTAACTCCTGATGGACCGGTTTACGAAAAAGAAGTAGAAATGGTAAGCGTGAAAGCAGAAAGTGGGGAAATGGGGATCTTACCAGGTCACATTCCTACTGTTGCACCACTAAAAATTAGTGCGGTTCGTTTGAAAAATGGCGGTCACACTGATTATGTAGCGGTAAGTGGTGGCTTTATCGAAGTTCGTCCAGATAAAGTGACAGTATTAGCACCATCTGCTGAAGAAGCAAACCATATCGATATTCATCGTGCAAACGAAGCGAAGCGTCGTGCTGAGCAACGTATGCAAGATAAACAAGTACATGTTGACTTCAAGCGTGCAGAACTTGCACTAAAACGTGCGGTTAACCGTTTGAATGTTTCTGATATGAAATAAAAAAATCCGTAAAGGTTCATTCCTTTACGGATTTTTTTATTTTACCCTGCTATTTTCCGGCAGCAATATTCCAGCTTAAAGTCAACTGTATCCCTAGGAGAACTTTATGTATTCCAAAAATATTTCCAAAAGTGGTACAATTATTATGTTTCTTCCTAGAGAAACTTACTATTTCGATTGAACAGAAGGGGATGAGAAAGTGATTAGTGAACTGAAACGGGAGGCATTAGAATCTTTAAGAGGAAGATGGGGATTGAGTGTTGGGGCAACGTTTATATATTATCTTATGGCGTTTGCTATTATGTTTGCGATGTACTTTATATTTTTTATATTTGTTATGTCTTTTGTTTTTGCAGTAGGTGGAGTTGCAGATGGAATAACAGATATATTTTATACGGATATGTTTTCGGTTGTCGCTCTTATTATTTTTTTATTGCTTTATTTTATTTTTATATTGGCTCTGTTTTCTTCGCAGGGAATTACGTTATACGGATACTATAATACCGTTTTCCAGTTAAGTAAAAAAGGTAATGTTACAATAGATTCTGTATTTGAAGGGTTTCGTGGTTTTAAGAGAATGATGGCTACTATGAGAGTGATGATTTTGATTCCTCTTTATTCAGGGATATGGCTGCCGTTTTTAGTAATGCTGATATTGCCATTCTTAATACCAGGTGACGGTACGGGATTTTTAGTTGTTTATATTGTTTCAATGATCATCACGATTATCCTTATGATTATGGCGTTTTTTTCGTACTCAATGACATTTTTTGTGTTAATTGAACATCCAGAGTATCCGGTTTTACGAGCAATGAAGGAAAGTAAAGCAATGATGAAAGGACATAAAATGGACTTATTCCTTTTATACCTTAGCTTTATTGGTTGGCTGATATTAGGTACGATTACTATAATCGGAGTACTATGGGTAATGCCGTATATGTATACGACAACAGCACATTTTTATCAGTACATATCAGAAAAAAATAGTTATGAGCCCCCAGCATAAACATGCTAGGGTTTTTTTATAGGAATTTCATAAATTCTTTACCGCTTAGTGGCTTACGGTAGCCTTGTATGTATTTACAGCTGTTATTGTGCATGAATTGAAGTTATTCTTTCGTTTCAATTCCTTTCGTAACAAAATGAAGAGGGATTTGAGTGTTTATGAAATGAGTTCGAATGATTGTATACCAAGTGATGTAAGGGAAAGTCTTCCTCTATGTTACTTGGTTTTTCTTTTCCCCAATATATCGACATGGGAATTTGAAGTTTGTTATAATAACAATAATCTCATTATTTAGAAAAATTTAAAAATAATAAATGATGCAGATGAGACATATTGTTTACTAAGTGAACTTGTTCCAAATTTAAGGGGGAGGGTTTCAGGGTGGCGAATGTATATGAAAATAGTTATATGATTGTTGGCATCTTTTTACTATTGGGCATATTGCTACCAGTAGTGGCTCTTACATTAGGCAAGCTGCTGCGCCCACATAAACCAAGCGCAGCAAAGGGAACGACGTATGAAAGCGGAATGGAACCTTATCATGATGCAAATGTTCGTTTTCATGCTCGTTATTATATTTTTGCGTTATTGTTTGTAATTTTTGATGTGGAAACTGTATTTTTATATCCGTGGGCTGTCGCATATGACAAGCTTGGTTTGTTTGCGCTTGTTGAAATGTTAATCTTTGTCATTATGTTGCTTGTTGGCCTGGCATATGCTTGGAAAAAGAAGGTGTTACAATGGCTATAAATTTCGAAGAATTACATCCACAGGAACGGGCGGAATTAGAGCGGAATATTTTCTTTACGACATTAGAGCAAGTAAAGGGATGGGCAAGGAGCAATTCTTTATGGCCGATGACATTTGGACTTGCATGCTGTGCGATTGAAATGATGGGAGTTGGCTCATCACATTATGATTTAGATCGATTTGGATCATTTTTTCGAACATCGCCGAGGCAATCAGATGTCATGATTGTTTCAGGAACAGTAACAAAGAAAATGGCGCCAATTGTGCGTCGTTTATACGACCAAATGCCGGAACCAAAATGGGTTATTGCAATGGGGTCCTGTGCAACAGCTGGTGGTCCATATGTGAACTCGTATGCTGTTGTGAAAGGAGTGGACCAAATCGTACCAGTAGATGTGTACATTCCAGGCTGTCCCCCGAACCCGGCGGCTTTAATTTATGGGATTAATAAATTGAAAGAGAAGATTCGTTACGAAGCAAAGACTGGAAAGCAGGTGACGAATAGATGAGCGATTCAAATAAAGAGATAGAGGATATGAAAAAAGAGGCTGCAAGACATGCGAAAGAAGAAGCGCGGAAACGGCTTGCTGCTAAGCATGAGATGGAAATGTCTAATGGAGTACAAGAAGAAAAGAAGAAAGCGCTACCAAAAGATAGCGAGGTCAGTATAGAGGAAGCAAAACACCATGCCGTAGAGGTTGCGTTAGCGAAGCAGGAAGCAAAAGAAAGTGAACCCCCATCAGAAGAAAAGGCGAAAGCAGCCGCAGCAGCAAAAGCAAAGGCAGCGGCGTTAGCGAAGCAGAAAGCAAAAGAAAATGAATCCCCATCAGAAGAAGAAAAGGAAAAAGCGAAGGCAAAGGCGGTAGCAGCAGCAAAAGCAAAAGCGGCAGCGCTAGCGAAACAGAAGGTATCCAAGGAAGGAACAACGTCTAATGATGAAAAGGTAAAGGCGATTGCAGCGGCAAAAGCAAAGGCAGCCGCTGCTGCTAAGGCAAAAGGCGCTGTGGGCAAGAGAGAAGAAGAGATGAAGCAAGAGGAACCATCTTCGAATCAGCCATATCTGGATGCTTATGTAGAGATTATTAAGGAGAAAATGGATGAAAATTCATTAGAAGATTATTATATTAATAAACTTTCGAAGGATGTACCAACACTTGTTGTTAAGCTGGAAAGGTACTACGAAGTAATGGAATTATTGCGAGGCCATGAAGGACTTGCCTTTGATTATATGTCGGAGTTACATGCTACGGATTTTGTTACACATATGGAAGTGTATGTTCACTTATTTTCATATGGAAAGAAACAATCTGTCGCAGTGAAGGTGAAGATGGACAGGGAGTCGCCGCGAGTAGCATCGATTGCGCCGCTATGGAGCGGGGCAGACTGGCCAGAGCGAGAAGCATATGACTTGCTTGGTGTTACGTTTGAAGGACATCCGAATTTAACGCGTATTTTAATGCCAGAAGATTGGGCTGGTCATCCGCTTCGAAAAGATTATGAACCACTCGATGTGGAGGTGTAGCAATATGATCCGTACAGAAGAAATGCTTTTAAATGTAGGGCCGCAGCACCCGAGTACACACGGTGTATTTAGGCTTGTTATTAAAATTGATGGGGAAATTATAAAGGAAGCTACACCTGTCATTGGTTATTTACACCGCGGAACAGAGAAAATCGCAGAGAACTTGCAGTATACACAAATTATCCCTTATACAGATCGAATGGACTATTTATCGGCGATGACGAATAACTATGTGATCTGTCACGCTGTTGAGACAATGATGGGGCTTGAGATTCCAGAGCGGGCCGAATATTTGCGAGTACTTGCGATGGAGCTTGGTCGCGTTGCGAGCCATCTCGTTTGGTGGGGAACGAATCTTCTTGATATTGGAGCGGTTAGCCCGTTTCTATATGCATTCCGGGAGCGAGAGATGATTATTAATCTCTTAAATGAGCTCTGTGGTGCGCGGTTAACGTTCAATTATATGAGGGTAGGCGGTGTAAAGTGGGATGCCCCAGATGGCTGGATTGAAAAAGTTCGCGAGTTTGTTCCGTATATGAGAGAGCAATTGAAGGGTTATCACGATCTTGTGAGCGGAAATGAAATTTTCTTAAAACGTGTGAAGGGCGTTGGAATATATAGCGCGGAAGATGCACTTTCTTATTCACTTAGCGGAGCAAATTTACGATGCACAGGTGTAAAGTGGGATCTTCGCAAGGATGAACCGTACTCTATTTATGACCGTTTTGATTTTGATGTTCCGGTAGGAAACGTGGGGGATGCTTGGGATCGTTATGTTTGCCGGATGGAGGAAATTGAGGAATCCCTCAAAATTATTGAGCAGGCGGCCCGGCAATTCCCGTCAGAAGGGCCGGTGTTGGCGAAAGTGCCGAAAATTATTAAGGTGCCAAAGGGTGAGGCATTTGTTCGCATTGAGTCGCCGCGCGGAGAGATAGGCTGTTATATTGCTAGCGAAGGGAAGAAAGAGCCGTATCGCTTAAAGTTCCGCAGGCCATCTTTCTATAACCTCCAAATTTTACCGAAGCTTTTGAAGGGTGAAAATATCGCGAACTTAATTACCATTTTAGGCGGCGTTGATATTGTACTTGGGGAGGTTGATGGGTGATGATAGAGCGCCTCTTAGAGTCATCGGCAAGTTGGACGAATTTTTTCATTTTTTTCGGATTAGCGGTGCTTTTATTATTTGCTGTCCTTGGATTTGTTACATATGGGATTTTAGCAGAGCGAAAAGTAATGGGATTTATGCAAGGACGGATAGGACCGAATCAGGTCGGCGGCAGATTTGGTTTATTGCAAACAGTTGCTGATGTTTTAAAGCTTTTATTAAAAGAAGATAGCATTCCGAAAGCTGCAGATAAGCCGCTGTTTATATTGGCACCTGTTATTGCATTCGCACCAGCTTTTATGGTGCTTGCAGTCATTCCGTTTACAGATAAATTTCAGTTTGCAGATATCGGAGTAGGGCTTCTTTACTATATTGCTGTATCAGGGATTACAACGATTGGTGTTGTGACCGGAGGATGGGCATCAAACAATAAATATTCACTTTTAGGCGGGATGCGTGCGGCGGCGCAGATGATTTCCTATGAGATTCCGCTTGTAATGAGCGTAATTGGCGTTGTCTTATTAGCTGGCAGTCTCAATTTAAATGAAATCGTAGCGGGGCAGGAGAAAGTTTGGTACATTTTTGCGCAGCCGATCGGTTTTGTGATTTTCTTAATCGCAGCAGTTGCAGAGCTCAACCGGACACCGTTTGACTTACCAGAGGCGGAATCAGAACTTGTCTCTGGATATCATACCGAGTATTCAGGGTTTCGCTGGGCATTCTTTATGCTCTCTGAGTACGTGTACTTCTTTGGAATGGCTTCGCTTATAACGGTGCTGTTTTTAGGAGGATGGCAGCCAATTCCGTTTCTTGGTTTTATTCCTGGTGCTGTATGGTTTGCTTTAAAGTTTAGCGCGGTAGTTTTCTTGCTTATTTGGTTCCGCGTTACGTTTCCGCGTATCAGGGGTGATCAATTGATGGAGTTTGGCTGGAAAGTATTATTGCCAATCGCACTTGCAAATATTTTCTTAACGGCATTGATTAAGGAGTTATTCTTCTAATCTATGAGGGGGGTGCCAGTAAGATATGAAAGGGCTATTTAAAGGTTTAAAATATACGCTTAGCAACTTAAGTAAGAAAAAAGTAACGTACGATTATCCCAATCAACCATTACCACTACCAGATCGCTTCCGAGGGATTCAAAAATTCTATCCAGAAAAATGCATTGTTTGTAACCAATGTTCTAACATTTGTCCAACTGATTGTATTCAACTAACAGGGAAGAAGCATCCAGACCCTACGAAAAAAGGGAAAATCATTGATACGTATGATATTAACTTTGAAATTTGTATTCTTTGCGATTTATGTACAGAGGTTTGCCCAACTGAGGCCATTGTTATGACAAACAATTTCGAGTTAGCGGAGTATTCGCGTGATGATTTGTTTAAAAATTTGCAGTGGCTCGATGAAAATGATGAGAACGTCAGAAAGGAGAATAAAGCATGAGCGGCGATTTGATAGCGTTTTTTATATTGTCCTTAACGGCGATTATCGGTGGTATCCTTATGCTGAACTTAACGAAAGTCATGCATATGATGCTCGCCCTTGTGTTTACGTTTCTTAGCATTGCGGGATTGTATTTTCTATTATCAGCGGAGTTTGTTGGGGTCACACAAATTTTAATTTATTCCGGAGCAATTACGATTATTATGATTTTCGGTATTATGCTAACGAAGCATGACGCTGAAAGTGAATCTAGTTTTAGTTTTCGTAAGTTGCTTATCTTCCTCGCAGTAGTAGCGTTTGGCGCGGTAATGTACTTTGCTGTTAATAATATAGATTTTACAAATCGAAATGTACAAGGAAGTTTACCGCTTCATGAACAAAATACACTTCAAATTGGTACACTTTTGTATTCGAAATATGTTATTCCATTTGAATTAACGTCGGTTATTTTGCTTGTTGCGCTTGTTGGGGCAATTGTACTTGCGAAGAAGGATGAGAAAGAGGGGGATTCCAATGAGTAGTGTTCCAGTTGCCGCCTACTTAGCTCTTGCTATTATTCTGTTTTGCATCGGCTTATTCGGGGCTTTAACAAAGCGGAATACGGTCATTGTCTTAATTTGTATTGAACTGATGTTAAATGCGGCGAACTTAAACCTAGTCGCTTTTAGTAAATTAGGCTTTTTTCCGAACTTAACAGGACAAATTTTTTCACTGTTTACGATGTCCGTTGCGGCAGCGGAAGCAGCAGTCGGACTTGCGATATTAATTGCGTTATATCGTAAGCATGCAACCGTTAACGTAGATGAAATGGATTCGCTTAAAGGTTAATTGTGACCAAAAAGGGGGAAGGAAACAATGATCGATTATGCATGGCTCATACCGCTTTTCCCGCTTGCCTCGTTTTTTTTGCTCATTATATTTGGGGGGAAATTGAGAGAAGGAAGCAGCTGGCTTGGTATCTTTCTCACATTTCTTTCCTTTGTGGGTGCGGCGACTGTATTAATAGAACGGTTTTCATCAGAAACAGTAAAACATCAGTGGTTATGGCTCCGAATTGGTGATGTGGATCTTTCATTTGGCTTTGAGATTAACGCATTAAATGCTTTGATGCTTTTTATTGTAACGCTCGTTAGCTTCCTCGTGCATGTGTATTCGAAAGGGTATATGCATGATAATGAGAGGTTACCTATCTTTTATGCATATTTAGGGCTCTTTACATTTGCGATGCTTGGGCTTGTCATCTCGACGAATTTATTGCAGCTCTATATATTTTGGGAATTAGTTGGACTTGGCTCGTTTTTATTAATTGGGTTCTATTTCTTTAAAGAAGAAGCAAAGTTGGCGGCGAAGAAGGCGTTTATTATGACGCGTATTGGGGATGTAGGCTTATTTATCGGGATGATTTTACTTTTCTGGCAAGCTGGTAGTTTTGAGTACGACGCTATCTTTAAAGCAATGAAAATGGGAGACGTATCACCTACCATGATTACGCTCACGGCAATTTTAATTTTTATCGGTGCCATGGGGAAATCAGGTCAGTTTCCGCTTCATACGTGGCTTCCGGATGCGATGGAAGGACCAACACCAGTATCAGCACTCATTCACGCGGCGACGATGGTCGCGGCAGGTGTGTACTTAGTGGCAACGATGTTTCCGCTATTTTCTGCAAGTCCTGTAGCGATGCAAACAGTCGCGGTTGTCGGTGCCTTTACCGCAATCTTTGCCGCGTCCATCGGCCTCGTACAAACGGATATAAAAAGAGTCCTCGCATATTCAACAGTCAGCCAGCTGGGCTATATGATGCTCGCGCTTGGCTCGGCAGGGTATGTGGCCGGGGTCTTTCATTTAACGACACATGCTTTCTTTAAAGCGCTACTTTTTTTAGCGGCAGGAAGCGTGATTCATGCGGTGCATACGCAAAACATTAATGAAATGGGCGGATTACAGAAAAAAATGAAAGTGACGGGGCTACTCTTCTTAATCGGCACGCTAGCAATTAGTGGTGTCCCGCTCCTCTCAGGTTTTTTTAGTAAGGATGAAATTTTGGTAGCGACGTGGGTGCACGGCAATTATGTGTTGTTTGTCCTTGCGGTTCTGGCGGCCTTCCTAACGGCGTTTTACATGTTTCGGTTATACTTTCTTGTCTTTACAGGAGAGGCGAAGAAAGAAGATGTGCGTGAATCTCCGCGCGTTATGACATTTCCAATGATTGTCCTTGGTGTTCTCGCAGTTTTGGCAGGTTACATCAATACGCCATGGTTTGGAACATTCCTTGGTGACTGGCTTACGAAGGATATTCCGTTTCAAGTAGAGCAAAGCCATGGCCCGGTGTGGATTATGATTGTTGCGACACTCGTTTCGCTTGCTGGCATTCTCTTGGCATATCTCATCTATGGGAAACGATCCATCTCTCGAGACTGGGCTGGCGGAAAAGAAACCGTGCTATATAGTCTCTTAAAGGAAAAATATTATGTAGATGAAATATATAACGTAACTGTGGTCCCGCTCGTTAAAGGAATCGCTTATGTGCTTCGCTTATGTGAAGTATATATTGTGGAAGGGATCGCTCAGTTAATTGGGCGTATTGTGAAAGGAACGAGCAACGTGGGTTCTAAACTTCAAAATGGAAACGTACAAGTATACGGAACCGTTATGGCTGTTTCTTTAGCGGCATTAGTTGTCATTCTGTTATATACAGGGGGGTATTGGCAATGAATGCATTATTATTATCGTTTTTTATTTTTTCTCCGCTTCTAGGGATTCTCTTACTTACATTAACGCCGAAAACGGAAGTGCGTGCAATGCGAGGCCTCGGTTTGTTCGGAACAATTCTTCCGCTTGGCATCGCGATTGTTTTAGCTAGTACATACGCTTCCGGAAAGAGCTTAACGATTTTTGCTGAAAAGGTGAAATGGATTCAATTTGGAAGCTTTTCGCAAGTAGATGAAAAGTTGTTTTCTATTTACTATGAACTTGGTATTGATGGTTTTTCGCTTGTGATGATGATACTTACAGCACTTTTAGCAACACTTGCGGCGATAGCTGCCTTTTCCATTCAAAAAAATATAAAAGGTTTTTACATGCTCCTACTAACACTTGAAATTGGGATGCTTGGTGTCTTTGCAGCCGAAAATTTACTTCTCTTCTTTGTCTTCTTTGAACTCACACTACCACCGATGTTTTTGCTTATCGGAAAGTGGGGGAAATTGAACAGTGAAAAAGCTTCCTATAGTTATTTGATTTATAACGGAATTGGATCAGCAATTTTACTCATTGTTTTCTCTATCCTCTTTGCAAAAACAGGTACAACAAATATTACAGAGTTAAAAGATATTTTGACTGGAGCGGAAACGACGCTCCTAGGCGATATTTCAAATTCATTGCAGCTCGGTTTATTTATTGCACTTATGATTGCCTTTGCCATTAAACTGCCGGTCTTTCCTTTGCATCGCTGGATGGTGAATGTGCATGTAGAAGCCCATCCTGCAGTGGTGATGCTTCACGCGGGTGTTCTGCTCAAGATCGGAGCATACGGTATCATTCGTTTTGGGAAAGGGCTATTCCCGGAGCAGTTTCATGACTTTGCGATGCTTATAGCGATTTTAGGAGTAATCAACTTGCTGTACGGTGCTTTTCTAGCGATGATTCAAACCGATTTTCGAAAGGTACTTGCCTACTCCAGTATTTCGCATATGGGAATTGTGTTAATGGGGATTGGGGCACTGAATGCAGCTGGCATGAAGGGAGCGCTATTTCAAGTTATATCTCACGGTTTAATTGCAGCGTTACTATTTTGCTTACTCGGTATGATTGAACGGCGCTTTGACACTTCTGATATTACGAAGCTTGGTGGACTCGCAAAACAAGTTCCGGTGCTAAGTGGTTTTTTATTAGCAGGAAGTATGGCTTCGCTTGGCCTCCCAGGAATGTCTGGGTTTGTTGGTGAGTTTCTTGCGTTCCTCGGATTATTTCAGGGGAAGCAGGTAATCGCAGCAATTGGTGCGCTCGGCATTATTTTAACAGCGGTATATGTCTTAAGGGCTACGCTTCAAGTGACATTTGGAAAGAAGGAATTGGAAGCGCGGCCGGATGTTCGCGGCTGGGAATACATTCCGCTTGTGTTATTACTCACTTGTATTATCGCAATTGGTGTTATGCCAGAACTGTTAGGAACGCCGCTGCAATACACTGTGAAAATATTGGGGGTGAGATAGGATGGATATGAATACATTACTTGGTTTATCTTGGCATTTAATGGTACCGGAATTCATCATTCTTGGGGCGGCCATCCTTCTCTCGCTTTTTGATTTATTTCTAAAGTTTGATCGTAAGTATTTAGGGATTGGAGCGATTGTATCAGCGGTGCTATCACTAATAGCGTTAATTACATTGTATAGTGAACCGGCTGGAGACATTTTAAGTGGTTCGTTTGTACTAGATGGGTTTTCAAAAGGTTTTAAAACATTACTATTAATTGGAGCGATTCTCATCTTGTTTGTGGCGATGAGTGATGATAAAAAAGAGCCGATTCAAGATAAGGGAGAATACTATTACTTATTTTTAATGGCAGTTCTCGGGGCGATGTTCATGGCATCTAGCGTTGATTTTATTACGCTCTTTATTGGTCTAGAGTTGTTGTCATTGTCTTCGTACATTTTAGTAGGGATTCGAAAGAAAAATCGTGCTTCGAATGAAGCAGCAATGAAATATGTCATTAATGGCGGAATTGCCACGGCTATCACTCTCTTTGGAATGAGCTATTTATATGGTATTACGGGATCGACTAATATTCTGGGTATGCAGGAAGTTCTCATGCAAGGTGTAGATGGAAGTATTGGACTTTTGCTATCGCTTGCTTTTTTGCTTCTGTTTGTTGGGTTATCCTTTAAAATTGCGACAGTACCGTTTTATATGTGGGCACCGGATGTATATGAAGGGGCCGCAGCACCTGTTACAGCTTTCCTTGGGACAATCTCTAAAATCGCCGGCTTTATTATGATGATAAGATTGTTTTTCATGGTATTCGGCGGCATACCGGTTCATGGAAGTGAGCAATCCATATTCGGTAATATGAGCGTATATATCGCCGTGCTCGCTATTATTACAATGATTATCGGTAATATCGTGGCGCTAAAGCAATACAATGTAAAACGGTTATTTGCCTATTCTGGCATAGCGCATGCTGGATATTTACTTGTTCCGCTTGTAGCGTTATCGCCATTTACAATGGATAGTATGTGGTTTTATATGTTGGCATACGTGTTAATGAATATAGGAGCTTTTGCAGTCATCCATGGGTTAATCTTACAAAGTGGAAAGGGAAATTTAACAATTTTCGCAGGTTTATACAAACGTTCTCCGTTTGTTTCTGTAGCGATGACTATTTTTATTCTGTCTTTGGCAGGAATTCCAGGAACAGCGGGCTTTATCGGAAAGATTAATATTTTCTTAAGCGCCTTTACAGCTAGTCCAGCTCATTACGTACTAGCATCAGTCATGATGGGCACAACGGTTATCTCATTTGTATATTACTTCCGTATTTTGCAGCAAATGTTCTTTCGAAAGAGCAGTGAAGAAAAGCAGGTAAACCTACCGATCAATTTGAAGGTCGTCATTAGTTTTTGTGCAATTTCAATCGTATTACTCGGGATTCTACCGACGATTGGCTACAATTTCTTTTATGAATATTTTCCACTCATGAAAGATTTCTTCTTTACGGGGAACGTGGTACAATAGTGACAATAAAAAGTGTAGAGTTACCGCTCTACGCTTTTTATTGTGGAGCAAGAAGCTTTTATCTTTCACGAATGTGATGCGTAGGTAAAGTAAATTCTAATAGGTAGTTCTTCTCTAGCAATTTCGGAGAGAAAACTTTATACTACCTATTTGAGCGTGAAAAAGTGTGGTTTCCATTTGTATGGGATCGTTTTGCATCCTAAGTGATGGCAAGCCAAACAAAAGGAGTCGATTTTTTTGGCGCAGCTTTTAGGGCAACAAGCACTGATTGCGATTGTTTCGCATTTATTGTTTATTACCATTACATGGTGGGCCTTACAAGGTATCCATATCGAACGCCTGATGAAATCTGGAAAGGTAATGCAGACGAGGATTTTGCTTATTCTTGTTACGATTGCAATCGGTACATCTGTCAGCAACTTTTTTCTTGATTATTTAGGGTATTCGAAGAGTTTAACGTATTTAGTAAAGTAATTGTATAGAACCTCATATCTCCGTTAACAATGGGGATAGGAGGGGATGAACCTTGAAAAGCTTGAAAACAATTCTTATTGTTGTCGTAAGTATTGTCGTATTCTTGGTCGGGTATAAACAGATAAAACCCGTAAGTGACGAAGAGAAGATGGAGAGTATGATCGCAGCTCTTGAAAAAAATGGAGCAGAGGTAGAGCGGTGGTCATGGTTAGCACGAGAAACCAAAACCATTTCTAACATACATACGTTTCAAAAGTTGTTAAATGAAGTGAAAGAAAAAGCGAATATTCAAAAATGGGAATTGGAACCATCTCATGACGGATATAAAGCAACAGCATACAAAAAGTTCTCTTCTCATGAAGAACGAATAGTAGTAACTTGGAGTAAGGAAAATACTAAAGAAAACACTTTCATTATCTTTGAAGTGAGTGGGTCAAGATGGGACCCTGAAAATATTCGAAAAATGGATAAAATTTTTAGTACAAAACCCACAATTTACACTTGTGTTCAAGGTGTACTGAATGATAAGATTGAAGGTGTTTTGCAAAATAAAACCAATCAGGTTTTGAAAGATCTTTCAGCAAGAGCGATCGAAAAGATAGAAGAAAGAGCATTTGTGTCAGTCTCGGCATATAATAAAAAGTGGAATGACGCTCTTTCAACAAATAGAGAGAAAATCAATGTGCAAATAGCAATACGTTCTACAGACAACAAAGATACAATTGTGGTTGGCACACCGATCATAACTTCTGAGTATTGAATAGATATTGAAAAAAGGACACGGAGGGGAATAAATTGGAAAAAATCATCGTCCGTGGCGGAAAGCGGTTGAACGGCACAGTGCGTGTTGAGGGCGCGAAAAATGCTGTATTACCTATAATCGCTGCAGCCCTATTAGCGAGTGATGGAAAGAATGTACTATCTGAAGTACCAGTTTTGTCTGATGTATACACAATTAATGAGGTATTACGTCATTTAAATGCTGAAGTCGTATTTGAAAATAATCAAGTAACAATCGATGCTTCAAAGGAATTAAATATTGAAGCGCCATTTGAATATGTACGTAAAATGCGTGCGTCAGTTCAAGTAATGGGACCATTATTAGCACGTAATGGTCGTGCTCGTATTGCACTTCCTGGTGGATGTGCAATTGGTTCACGTCCAATTGACCAACATTTAAAAGGCTTCGAAGCAATGGGAGCAAAAGTAAAAGTTGGTAATGGATTTGTTGAAGCTTATGTAGATGGACAATTAGAAGGCGCGAAAATTTACTTAGACTTCCCAAGCGTAGGTGCAACAGAAAACATTATGTCTGCTGCTACATTAGCAAAAGGGACAACAATCCTTGAAAACGCAGCGAAAGAACCAGAAATCGTTGACTTAGCTAACTTCTTAAATGCAATGGGAGCGAAAGTACGCGGAGCTGGAACTGGAACGATTCGTATTGAAGGTGTAGATAAATTATATGGTGCACATCATTCTATTATTCCTGACCGTATTGAAGCGGGAACATTTATGGTTGCAGCAGCAATTACTGGTGGAGACATCTTAATTGAAAATGCTGTACCAGAACATTTACGTTCAGTTACAGCGAAAATGGAAGAGATGGGTGTTAAGGTTATTGAGGAAAATGAAGGTGTACGTGTTATCGGCCCAGATAAATTAAAAGCTGTTGACATTAAAACAATGCCTCATCCAGGTTTCCCAACAGACATGCAATCACAAATGATGGCATTATTATTACATGCTGATGGAACAAGCATGATTACAGAAACGGTATTTGAAAACCGCTTCATGCATGTAGAAGAGTTCCGTCGCATGAATGCTGATATTAAAATTGAAGGTCGCTCTGTTATTATGAACGGACCTAACAACTTGCAAGGTGCAGAAGTGTCAGCAACTGACTTACGTGCAGCAGCAGCATTAATTCTAGCTGGTTTAGTATCAGAGGGTTACACTCGTGTAACAGAATTAAAACACCTTGATCGTGGATATGTAAACTTCCATAAGAAGTTAGCTGCATTAGGTGCAACAATTGAACGTGTAAACGAAAAAGTAGAAGAAGTGAAAGAACAACAAATTTCTGATCTTCACGCTTAATTAAAATCGTCTCTATGTCTTTTGACATAGGGGCGATTTTTTTTCTATCAAATTTTATCGAAAGAGTATCCCTACTTCAAACGAAGTTAAGTGGGGGAGTATTCATTACAGTTATAGTCAAGAAAAGCCCAACTTATGCACGTCTCATTAAAAAATATTTAGAAAATTCGTTCGTTTAATGAGGAAGCCTCCTAATAGAAGAAGTTTCTCCCGGTATGTTCTAAAAACTCGCCATGCTCCATAAGAATGAAATGAGTCTAATTTCATAGCGGGGGAAAAAGATGAAAATTTCAAAGCCACTTTTCATTACAATGGCGCTCTTAGTAGCGCTCGTCATTATTGTACCGACCGTGCTTGTCATTCCATTTACGAAAGAAAAGACAAGTCAGCCGCCCAAAAATCCTCCAGCGATGCAAAGTGTGCCAGCTCCTAAACAGGTAGATACCGCTGTCAAAGTGACTGTGTATCGTAATGCACAAAAGAAAGTAGAGACAGTGCCGATGGAAGAATATGTGACAGGTGTAGTAGCCTCTGAGATGAATGCTAGCTTTGAAATGGAGGCATTAAAAGCACAGGCATTGGCGGCAAGGACATTTATTGTACAGCGTATGCTAAGCGGAAGTAAGAAAAATAACGCGGATGTGACCGATACGGTGGGAGATCAAGTGTACAAAAGTAAAGAAGAATTAAAGAAGACATGGGGCAGAGACTATGAGAAAAACTTGAAGAAGATTGAGGAAGCTGTGTCTAAAACAGCCGGACAAGTTTTAACGTATGACGGTAGTCCCATTACAGCGTCCTTCTTCTCAACAAGCAATGGTTATACAGAAAATGCTGCAGACTATTTTGGCAAGGACTTACCGTATTTGAAAAGCGTAGACAGTCCTTGGGACCAAGTTTCTCCGAAATTTGCGAGTGAGCAAATTTTTACCGTAGCTGATTTTCAAAAGCGTCTTGGTGTAAAGGTACTGGAAAGCGGGAAAGTTGGCAATATTAAAGAGCGTACAAAAGGAAAGCGTGTAAAGGATGTAGAATTTCAAGGGAAGACATTAACAGGAAAAGAAGTGCGAGAAAAGTTAGATTTACGTTCTTCGGACTTTACGTGGAAACAAGAAGGAAATAACATTGTCGTCACAACGAAAGGATATGGTCATGGCGTTGGCATGAGTCAGTATGGTGCCAATGGAATGGCGAAAGAGGGAAAAGTGTATACAGATATTGTTACTCATTATTATAAAGGGATCGAAATTAAAACGATGAATGAGTATGAAGGAAAGTTAATGGCGAAAAATTAATTGAGAAGTAATACGAAGTCCATCATAATAGATGGGCTTTTTGTCCTTATTGAAAGAGGAGCGTGTTATTTCTTGAAATCTATACATTTTTATATAATGAGCAGGAATTTTTTGCTTTTCCATGTGTATCTGTTAAAACGTCAAGAGGGGCATTATTTATAAATGAATAAGATGAGAAAGAAGAAGCGTCTTTTTGTGCCTTTCGGACGCTTTTTCTTCCGTGAATTTGGATCACACAAATGATCTGTAAATCAAATATTCTTTGATTTACAGATCATTTGTATGATAGTAATTAAAGATAATTGCAGGATAATAAGTTTACATTACTGATTTTAAAAGGTCTTGTACTAATGGGATTATGCTACCAATAAATTTCAATACAGCCATTGCGATTTCCATAATATTAATCCTCCTCTTAGTTCGAATATTAAGATGTTTCAAATCTTGATGTCTTCATTATAGTAAGCGTTTATAATTATATCAATACGTTTTGGCATGCAATTTTGCATGCCGAATTAGAGATCGAAAAAATCATTCATATAATAAAATATCACTTGTGGATATGTTCTATAAAGTAGAATGGATGTTTTAATACAGCTTTAATGGGATGTCATTTTTTGTAGAAAATGAAAGAAATGTTGCTTCCTTTCGTTATGTTCCTTCGTGTTATAATACAGTTGGGTGATTAAATATAATAACAGGGGGCATGAAACATGATGATGGATGTACCACTCCTCATTCCAGCGATGATGGAGAGAGCTGAGAAATATTTTTCAAAAAAGGAAGTCGTCTCACGCACTGCATCTCGTATTCAAACATTAACATACGGAGAGATTGCGAAGCGGACAAGGCGGCTTGCTAGTATCCTAAGCAAAATGGGAATTGATAAAGGAGATAAAGTCGGAACAATTGCTTGGAATCATCACCGACATTTGGAAGCGTACTTTGCGATCCCAGGACTTGGAGCGGTATTACATACGATTAACTTACGTCTCTCTGCAGATCACATTTCTTATATCATTAACCATGCTGAAGACAAAATCATTCTTGTTGATGAAGATATGGTTCCTGTACTCGAAAGTATTCAACACGAAATTCCTCATGTGAAAGCATTTATTATTATGACAGATGATCACGAACTACCTCACACAACACTATCACCAGCATATCATTATGACAAACTACTTGAAGAAGGCGACGAAACATTCCCATTTATAACAGATTTAGATGAAAAAGAGCCTGCAGGTATGTGCTACACTTCTGCAACGACAGGAAAACCGAAAGGCGTTGTATATACACACCGTAGCATCGCACTCCATAGCTATACACTCGGCCTTGTGGACGGCGGTAACATTTCAGAAGTAGATACTTGTATGCCTGTTGTTCCAATGTTTCATGTGAATGCATGGGGACTTCCATTTGCAGGTACATGGTTCGGTACAAAGCTCGTCTTACCAGGGCCACACTTTACACCGGAAATTTTGGCACAGCTTATTGAACGTGAGAAGGTGACGATTGCTGCCGGTGTACCAACAATCTGGATTGGCCTGTTACAAGAGCTTGAAAAGCACCCGTATGATATTAGTAGTATTCGTACAATATGGTCAGGTGGATCAGCAGCACCAGGAAGTATGATTCGCACATATGAGGAGAACTATGGAATTGCTTTTAGGCAAATATATGGGATGACTGAAACAAGTCCAGCTGTTGTGATTAACTGTCCAAAATCATATCAGCGCGATTTACCGAAAGAGGAATATTATGAGTTACGCTCCCGCCAAGGTTACTTAATCCCAGGACTTGAAATGAAGGTAATTGGTCAAGATGGGGAAATCAAATGGGACGGTGAAGAAATGGGAGAGCTTTGCCTACGCGGACCATGGATTGCCGGTAGTTATTATAAAGATGAACGCACAGAAGATTCTATGAAGGATGGCTGGCTACATACAGGAGATATTGTAACTGTTGATCCAGAAGGGTTTATTAAAATTGCCGACCGTACGAAAGACTTAATTAAAAGCGGCGGTGAATGGATTTCCTCCGTGGACTTAGAAAACGCTTTAATGGCACATGATAAAGTGCTAGAGGCATCTGTCGTTGCTGTTCCGCATGAAAAATGGCAAGAACGCCCTGTTGCCTGCGTTGTCTTAAAAGAAGAACAAACAGTAGAACAAGAAGAGCTTTATGCATTATTAGAAGAACAATTCCCGAAATGGTGGATGCCGGACGACATCTTATTTGTCGAGGAAATTCCGAAAACATCCGTCGGGAAATTCTTGAAAAGAGCGCTTCGTGATCAGCTGAAGAGTTATTTGGTGAAGCAGTAATAATTGTTTTGTTTCACTCGCTTTCGAATATATTAGCGTTTCGACAAAAAGAAGCTAATTTAAATTAGCTTCTTTTTATATACGGAATAAATATCATAATTTTCCATTAATTGTTTGATATAATAAGGTAAAAAACTCACCTGGAGGAGAAACCATGGCGTTATTGGAGTTAAAACAATTGGGTAAGACGAATCAATTGCAGGCGATTCAGCTTGAAATTAAAAAAGGGCAATGCGTTGTGCTGCAATGTAACAATCATACGGCGAAGATTTTACACCGCATTATAATCGGTGAAGAAGAGGCATCGACTGGAAGTGTTTTATTTGAAGGGAAACCGATTCAAAAGCAATTCTACTCACGCATTGGTTTTTGCTTTTTAAAAGATGAAGCATACGATCGGTTAAAAGTGAGAGAATACTTCGCCTTTTTATCCGGATTGTATAACTCGAATATTAACATAGAAGAAGTTGTTCAGTATGTTGGTTTACTAGATAAAATGAACATCAAAATCGAAAAACTATCATTTTCTGAAAAACGGCGTCTTCATATTGGCCGGGTCATGATTCATAATCCGGATTTAATTATTTTGGAAGAACCCGAACAAAATGTAGATATAGAAAGTACAATTATCATTCGAAAAGCAATTATGAAGATGAAAGAACAAGGAAAGGCCATCTTTATTACATCATCCTTTTTGTCGGATGCACTTTCTTTAACAGAAGATGTGTATATATTAAATCTAGATGGCGTTAAAAAAGTAGAAATCGAGCAGGAAGAAGAGGTAGAGATAGATCTAGAAAACATCGTTCAAATGATTCCGCAAATGAAGCTCGAGAGAATTCCAGCGAAAGTGAGCGATAAAATCATTTTGCTTGATCCAATGGAAATTCATTTTATTGAAACACAAAATGGAACAACGCATATTCATGTCCGCGAAGGAGACTTTGTATGCGCGTTAACATTAAGTGAGTTAGAAGAAAGATTAAAAGGTTTCGGATTCTTCAGATGTCATCGTTCTTACCTTGTTAACTTACAGCGTGTACGAGAAGTAATCACTTGGACTCGTAATAGCTTTAGCTTAATTTTGG
This sequence comes from Bacillus sp. UNC437CL72CviS29, assembly GCF_000482345.1. Lineage (NCBI taxonomy): Bacteria > Bacillati > Bacillota > Bacilli > Caryophanales > Bacillaceae > Bacillus > Bacillus sp. UNC437CL72CviS29. The sequence continues at coordinate 71,776 of NZ_AXVB01000011.1, forward strand.
ATGATGAACGAAAAAGCTCAATTCCACTTTCGAAGGGTCGAATGGATGAATTAAAAGGTGTAATTGGACTGTAATTATGCTCCAGTAAGCTAAAAATAGGATTCATTCGCCGGTGAAAATACTCCTTTTATCGATGTTTTAATGCGTAATCCCTTTGTTTTTCATAAGATTAAGTCACAAGCAGCGAAACTAAAAAGCGGAGGCGGCAAACAAGCCACTGAAGCGAATTTCAACTATAAAAGAAAAACAAAGGGGATGACGAAATGACATTGGCAATTGAAATGAAGGATGTAATGAAATCCTTTGACGGGAAAACAGCACTTCGAAATGTGAATATTGAAGTGAAGCGAGGAGAAATATTCGGGTTTCTTGGACCGAGTGGATCAGGAAAAACAACAACGGTGAAAATTTTAACTTCTCAATTACTTCATAGTATTGGAACAGTGAGAGTACTAGGGAAGGATATTGCCGGACCAGGCAGCATTGATTATAAACAAATCGGTATTTTGACAGATAACAGCGGTTTATATGAAAGACTTAGCATTTATGATAACTTACTATTATTTTGCGACTTATATGATTGTCCAAAAGGACGAATCGATGAAGTACTATCCCAAGTGAATTTATTAGAAGATAAAAAAACACCAGTTAAAAAATTATCAAAAGGGATGAAGCAGCGCGTTACGCTAGCACGAGCAATCCTGCATAAACCGGATATTCTCTTCTTGGATGAACCAACATCAGCACTTGATCCAGTAAATGTCCAAAACATTCATAACATCTTAAAAGACTTAAATAGAGAAGGAACAACTATTTTCTTAACGACCCACAACATGGATGAAGCAGAGACGCTTTGTGACCGCATTGCATTCTTATGCGGCGGGGAAATTGTAGCACTTGATACACCGGAGAACTTAAGGCTTCAATATGCGAAAGACAAAATCGAAGTGGTTTTAACAAATAAGAAAAAAGAAACAGTGCAAAAAGATGAATTAGGGGCAAAACGTATTTCGGAATGGATGAAACAAGGTGAGCTTTTATCAATTCATTCGCATGAACCGACTTTAGGGGATATCTTTATTGAAGTAACTGGGAGGGGATTATAATGACGTTTTCAATGAGACGTGTATCAGCTATTTTTCGAAAAGAGGTACAGGATTTTAAAGCAAATTCACAAGTATTGTTAATGGCGGCAATGCCAATTATATTTGCTTTCATATTTAGCCGGTTTGGTAACGCGAGTGGAGCAGGTTTAGGGACCATTACACTCATGACGTTTCTATTTGTTGCAGGGTTTGCTCAATCTATGGTTATTGCAGAAGAGAAAGAGAAACATACATTACGTGTATTAATGTTATCACCGGCTTCTTCAGCTGAAGTACTGATTGGAAAAAGTATATTAACCGCATGTATTACGATTGTGATTTGCATCGCCAACTTATTCATTCTAGATCAGCTAGATGGAAATCTTCCATTACTCGGTTTGCTATTTTTATGCGGAACAATGTTATTTATTATAATTGGTACAATGATTGGACTAATTGCTTCATCTGTACCACAAACATCACTGATCGGAATGCCGATTTTGATGACTCTTTATTTAGCTGTGCAATTTGAACCACTTGTTGAAAATAAAGCAATAAAAACAGTGATTGGGTACTTTCCGACATTTCATATTGATAAGGCAATTAAAAGTGTAGTAAAGGGCAATGGGTTTAGCAGCATTAGCGGAGATTTATTGAATGTGCTCGTTTGGTTTGTAATTTCTTTACTTGCATGTTTTATTGTCTACAAAAAGAAACAACTAGACTAAAAAACTGAGCCAATCCGCTCAGTTTTTTCTTTTTTCTATCATTTCCTCGGAAATTTTGTGATTCTTATACATATTCTTACAAATTTTGTCGAAAAGTAATTGGTTATAGCTTGTATAGGATAAACGAATATTGTTCAAAATGATTGCTGAGGTGATGATAGAATGCGAGGAAGGAATAATAAAAAGTCGCAAAAGGTAGTTCATTTATTTCAAAAACGGTGGGTATTTCCGGCAATCTATATTGCATGTGCAGCGGTAATCTTGACAGTCGCTCTATGGTTCCAGGCAGCAAATCCAAAGAAAGAACCTAATAAAGAGCAAAGTGCGCCGTATGGTCAAACGGAAAATCCAGCAGTACCAGTAACAAAATTTTCAGAAGTTGTGAAAATGCCAGCTGCAACGAATGTAGATGTTGTTGTGAAGAAGAAGTTTTATGAGGATGGAGCAGCAGAGGAGGAGCAAGAACAAGCACTTGTCTTTTATAACAACACATATTCTCCTAATAAAGGCATCGATATTGCTGCGAAAAATGGGAAAGAATTCGATGTTACAGCTGCTTTAAGCGGTAAAGTAGTAAAGGCGGAAAAAGATTCGCTTCTTGGTTATGTCGTAACAGTTGATAACGGAAATGGTCTTACAACATCTTATCAAAGCTTAGGCAGTGTAAAAGTAGAAAAAGGTGCAACAATTGCACAAGGTGAAGTGTTAGGAAAATCCGGTCTAAGCGCAATGAATAAAGAAGCAGGTTCTCATGTACACTTTGAAGTACGTAAAGAGAATGTAGCTGTAAATCCAGAGCGTTACCTAAACAAACTTGCGACAGATGTAAAAGCAGAAGCAGGTTCAGCGAAAGCAACAAATGGTTCTGCTGATGAAAAATCGCAAAAAGAAGAAAAATCAACAAGCGGCAAAGCTGATGAAAAATCGCAAAAAGAAGAAAAATCAACAAGCGGCAAAGCTGACGAAAAGTCACAAAAAGAAGAAAAATCAACAAGCGGCAAAGCTGACGAAAAGTCACAAAAAGAAGAGAAATCAACAAGTGGTTCAGCTGATGAAAAGTCACAAAAAGAAGAGAAATCAACAAATAGTTCAGCTGACGAAAAAGGGAAAAAAGAGGAAAAATCAACAAATGGTTCTACGGAATCATCTAGCGATTCTTCTTCTACACAAGAATAGTCAAACGAAAAAATCAGCTCTCACTAGGGAGTTGATTTTTTTATTTTTATATAAAAATAATTCGTTTAAAGGAAGAAAATCGCAATAACAAGGAAATTTGACGGAATTCTCGAATATATATTAAGAAAAGGAGGGGATTCTATGTCATTTTTATTTGTGCTGTCGATTGCTCTTATTTTAGTGTTCATTTTATTTACTTTATATTATTACATTGCGAGTAAGAAAGAAGTTCCCCGCCATCAATTATTAGAGGAAGAATGTGATCGTGAAGAATGACGCCTTTGACAAGAGGCGTCATTTTTTTGTTTTGTATAGAAATTTATCAAGTGAAAATTGTCATTGTTAACGTATTTCTCATACAAAATTGTAATTTTTCTTAACTTAGTCCGCAAAAATACCGAACTTGTAGCATATATCAGTAGTGCGAGCAATACAATGTTATAAACCAATGCAAAGAGAGTGTTTGAGGTGAGAAATCGTGAATCATTTCATTATAAAATCCAGAATGTTTAACGCTTACAAACAGCACTCGAATTTACTTCTTAGTCATATGCAGCGAGTCTCATTTCACACTTCTCACATCCAATTTAGGGAGGCGAGTGGTGTGCACGATTACATCAAAGAGAGAACTATCAAGATTGGTAAGTATATCGTGGAGACAAGAAAGACAGTGCGTGTAATCGCAAAGGAGTTTGGGGTATCAAAGAGTACAGTCCATAAAGATTTGACAGAACGTTTACCAGAAATTAATGCAGAGCTCGCAAATGAAGTGAAAGAAATTCTTGATTATCATAAGTCGATTCGTCACTTAAGAGGCGGAGAAGCGACGAAACAGAAGTACAGAAAAGAAGATGTAGAAAAGCCTGTGCGACAATAAAGTATCATATGCAAACATTCCCCTGAGAATAACGGAACATTTTTCAGAAGAATTATCTTTTCAAATATTACGTTTCCGTTAAAACTATGATAAAATCTGAAATTAGGTGTAAAAGAATTCGGGTACAACCTGATTTTGAATATCAAGGAGGAAGAGGCAGGAATGTTTGCGAGAGATATCGGAATTGACTTAGGCACGGCTAACGTATTAATTCATGTAAAGGGTAAAGGGATCGTTTTAAACGAACCGTCTGTTGTAGCAATTGATCGTAATACTGGAAAAGTATTAGCGGTAGGTGAAGACGCAAGAAGTATGGTAGGGCGTACACCTGGTAATATTATAGCGATTCGTCCGCTTAAAGATGGTGTAATTGCAGATTTCGAAATTACAGAAGCAATGTTAAAGTATTTCATTAACAAATTGGACGTGAAGAGCTTCTTTTCAAAACCTCGCATTTTAATTTGTTGTCCAACAAACATCACATCTGTAGAACAAAAAGCAATTCGTGAAGCTGCTGAACGTTCAGGTGGTAAAACAGTATTCCTAGAAGAAGAACCAAAAGTAGCTGCTGTTGGTGCTGGTATGGAAATCTTCCAACCGAGCGGAAATATGGTTGTTGATATTGGCGGAGGTACAACAGATATCGCTGTACTTTCAATGGGTGATATTGTTACCTCCTCCTCTATCAAAATGGCTGGCGACAAGTTTGATATGGAAATCTTAAATTATATTAAACGTAAGTATAAGCTATTAATTGGGGAGCGTACATCAGAAGATATTAAAATTAAAGTCGGTACAGTATTCCCAGGTGCACGTAGTGAAGAACTTGAAATTCGCGGACGTGACATGGTAACGGGCTTACCACGTACAATTACAGTATGTTCAGAAGAGATTACAGAAGCATTAAAAGAAAATGCAGCTGTCATTGTACAAGCTGCAAAAGGCGTATTGGAACGTACTCCGCCAGAACTATCTGCGGATATCATTGACCGCGGTGTTATCTTAACAGGCGGTGGCGCATTATTACACGGTATTGACATGCTTCTAGCAGAAGAATTAAAAGTACCAGTATTAATCGCTGAAAACCCAATGCACTGTGTTGCTGTTGGTACGGGTATCATGTTAGAGAATATTGATAAATTACCACGTCGTGCGTTGCGATAAGGCTGGAAAGTTTATAATTTAGAAAAGGTGCGAAGGGAATATTTTCTTCGCACCTTTTTTTTGTTATTTTTTTAAAAGCAAATGAACATTACAAAAAACGACAAGAAAGCGCATTCTTTTGTTTAATATGACAATAATCTTCATCTGGTTGTCATAGTTTGTAAATAAAAAATATGTTATAATCACTTTTGTGAATTTCGTGTGAACTGAATGTAAAAATTATGTAAAAATATCTTAGAATTACATAATTTTTACATTGGATGCGAGTTTCCCTCACGATTCACTTGTATAGGAAAAGCTCTAATTTAAATATATTTATAAACTAAAAAATTATGAAATGATAATGATAATTCGCAGGGGGCAGGATTATGAAAAAGGTTATTACATATGGGACTTTTGATTTATTGCACTGGGGACATATTAATTTGTTAAAGAGAGCGAAAGATTTGGGGGATTATTTAATTGTTGCGGTTTCTTCAGATGAGTTTAATAAATTAAAAAATAAAAAATCTTATCATAGCTATGAAAATCGTAAAATGATTCTAGAAGCGGTTCGCTATGTAGATGAGGTAATTCCTGAGCATAATTGGGAACAAAAAATGGAAGATGTTATTAATCATGACGTGGATATTTTTGTTATGGGTGATGATTGGGAAGGAAATTTTGATTTCTTGAAGGAACACTGTGAGGTTGTTTATTTACCAAGAACAATTGGGATTTCTACTACTAAAATTAAAAAGGAGCTAGTGCTAGTTGCTAGGTAGTTTAGTATGTTTCGAGAATTTATTATAACGGTATACCTCACTGTATTCAAAATCCTATTTAGTATAGCAAAGTTATTCCCCCTTAAAAATAAGGTGACCTTTATTATGTCTTATGGGGAAAATCTTATTTTTATCTATGAAGAAATGAAGAGGCAACATATAGATTGTGAAGTTGTTTTTTTATATAAAGCAACTTGTAAGTATGAAGTAAAAAGTTATTCGGATGTAAAATCATTCGCATTTGAAACAAAAAATATAGCACAAACGGTACAAGCAATATATCATTTAGCGACAGCTCAACACGTCATTATTGATAATTATTTCGGATCGTTGTCGACGGTCCGATTTAAAAGTGGGGTACAATGTATCCAACTTTGGCATGCGGCAGGCGCTATCAAGAAATTTGGATTACTAGCTCCTTCTTTTAAAAAGAGAAGTAAATATGCTCAGAATAGATTTTTAAGGGTATATAACAATTTTCATAAGATTGTTGTAGGATCAGATTCATTGGCAGAGATTTATATAAATGCATTTGGAATAACAACCGACAATATATTAAAAACAGGTATTCCGCGTACGGATTTGTTTTTTAATAAAGATGATCAAAAACACATTATCCATAATCTTGTAAGTGATAATCCCGATTTAAAAAAGAAAAAAGTAATTTTATATGCGCCGACTTTTAGAGATAAAGAGCTAGAAGATTTTGACTTACATTTAAATATTAATGCAATGTATGAAGCGTTAAAAGATGAATATATTCTTGTTATTAAACTACACCCTGCTATTAGGAATGAATTGGGATACAAGGAAAAATATAAGAATTTCCTATATGATTATTCTCTATATCCTAATATAAATGATTTGTTTTTAGTAACGGATATTTTAATAACAGACTATTCCTCTGTACCTTTTGAATTTTGTCTACTAAATAAACCAATGGTATTCTTCACATATGATTTAAAGAAATACGCGAAGAAAAGAGGAATCATTGGAGATTTTATGTTAGATGTTCCTGGACCCGTTGTGTATAGTTCGGCTGAAATTATTGAGACGATACAAAATCATTCATTCGATATTAAAAAGTTGGAACAATTTAATGCACGTTGGAATCAATATTCAAATGGTAATTCAAGTAGGAATTTAGTGAATTACTTATTTGGTCGAAATGAAATTAAGATTTAAGCTATGTCATAAGTAGCGAGTGAAAGAGGCTAAGTGAAATTCATGAAAATTACTTAGCTTTTTTATTTATGTAAGAATTTTAATTGTTAGTGTGTAATTTATAAAACGGCTAATTGTAGTTAGAAGGTGATTAATAAAAATGAGTGTAATCAGAAGAATAAAAAACCATCGAATCATAAAGGTTGTTTGTAAAACGATATTTGTCGCTTGTAGTCGCTTACCTGTTCGGAAAAAATTAGTTGTTTTTGAAAGTTTTTCTGGCAAACAGTACAGTTGTAACCCGCGTGCGATATATGAATATATGGAACAACAGGCAGGATTCCATATGGTTTGGAGTGTGAATAAAAATTACACAGTACAGTTTAAAGAGGCAAATATTCCATATATTAAACGTTTTTCGCTTCGTTGGTTTATTTTAATGGCACGTGCACAATATTGGGTTACAAATAGTCGGATGCCATTGTGGCTCCCAAAACCGAAGCACACCACCTATGTACAAACTTGGCATGGTACACCATTAAAGAAATTAGCAATGGATATGAATGAAGTCCATATGCCAGGAACAACTACAGAAAAATATAAGGAAAATTTCAAAAGAGAAGTGCAAAATTGGGATTATTTATTATCACCTAATGCATATTCCACAGAGATTTTTCAAAGGGCGTTTCAATTTAAAAAAAATATAGTTGAGGCAGGATATCCTCGAAATGATTTTTTATATGTAGACAATAATGATAAGAAAATTGAAGAGATAAAGAAAAAGAATGGTTTACCGGTAGATAAAAAAGTTATTTTATATGCTCCAACATGGAGGGATGATCAATTTTATAGTAAAGGGCGTTATAAGCTGGACTTGCAATTGGATTTAAGCCTTTTACAACGAAATTTAAGTTCTGAGTATATTATTTTGCTAAGAATGCATTACCTAGTAGCAGAGCAATTTGATTTAGCCCCCTATAAAGGATTTGTTTATGATTTTTCGCAGCATGTTGATATTAATGAATTATACGTGTTATCAGATTTGCTAATTACAGATTATTCTTCTGTCTTTTTTGATTATGCCAATTTAAAAAGGCCTATGATTTTTTACACGTATGATATTGATTCATATCGTGATAAACTAAGAGGTTTTTATTTTGATTTAGAAAAAGAAGCCCCTGGACCAGTTGTTTCAACAAGTGAAGGTGTGTTAGAAGAAATTATGAAATTCCAAAGGAATGGATTAGGCGAATTTGAAAAAAAATACGATACTTTCTATAGTAACTACTGTTATTTGGAAGATGGTTTTGCATCTAGACGTGTGGTAGAGAAAGTGTTTTTTGGAGAGGCACAATAAAATGAATGCAATGATTATGGTATTAAAAGAACAGATAAATAGTCTCTATTTAATTAAACGTCTATCTATTTATCAAGTTAAAAGTACAAATAAAGATAACTATCTAGGCATTATTTGGGAAATGTTAAACCCTTTAATTCAAATGTGTATTTATTGGTTCGTTTTTGGAGTTGCAATAAGGGGTGGCTCCAGTGTTGATGGTATACCGTTTGTATATTGGTTGGTGTCAGGTATATCTGTGTGGTTCTTTATTAACCCTGCAACTATGCAGGCCTCTAAATCTATTTATACAAGATTGAATATGATTTCAAAGATGAGCTTTCCAATGAGTGTTATTCCTAGCTATGTAATTATGGCTAACTTTTATCAACATATAATATTAGTTGGTATTGTTACTGTAATATTTTTAGTGACGGGTCAAGGGATTTCAATACATTATCTCCAACTGATCTATTATATGTTCTCCGCCGTTATGTTAATCTTTGCATTTTCTTTAATTACTTCTACGTTAGCTACAATCGTACGTGACGTACAAATGATAGTTCAATCTTTAATGCGGATGCTACTCTATTTAACTCCTATTTTATGGACTCCTGAGAAGTTACCGCTATCATTACAAAAGATTATGCAACTAAACCCATTATGTTATATCGTTGAAGGTTATCGAGATGCTTTTTTAGGAACAGGTTGGTTTTATGAAGATATAAAATACACGCTCTATTTTTGGGGAATTGTATTCCTTATGTTATTGATTGGTACAGCAATACATGTGAAATTTAGAAAACATTTTGTAGACTACCTATAATGAGGATTGTAAAAAATGAATTATTCAGTGAAGTTTCATAATGTAACAAAAAAATATAAAATGCATAGTAAAAGTTCTGATAAGTTAAAGGATATTATATGCCCTGGCGGATTCGGTGAAGATTTTTACGCATTACGAAATTTAAGTTTTGAGGCTCAAAAAGGGGATGTAATAGGTATTATTGGCGTAAATGGATCTGGTAAATCCACAGTGTCTAATTTAATTGCTGGTATTACACCAGCTACGTTGGGAAGTATTGATATAAAGGGGAAAATTGCACTTATTGCAATAGCCGCTGGACTTAATAACCAATTAACGGGTCGGGAAAATATTGAACTAAAATGCCTGATGATGGGTTTAAGCAAAGAAGAGATTCAAGCTTTAGCACCAGATATTATTGAGTTTGCTGATATTGGTAAGTTTATTGATATGCCTGTAAAAAAATATTCTAGTGGTATGAAATCCCGCCTTGGTTTTGCAATTTCTGTGAATATTAATCCAGATGTCTTAGTTATTGATGAAGCCTTGTCTGTAGGAGATCAAACATTTACAGATAAATGTTTAAAGCGAATGAATGAATTTAAAGAACAAGGGAAAACGATCTTTTTTGTGAGTCATTCATTAGGACAAGTTAAGTCTTTTTGTACAAAGGCATTGTGGCTTGAATATGGTGAAATTAAAGATTATGGACTCATCCAAGATGTAATGCCTAAATATGAGCAGTTTTTAAAAGAATATCGTGCAATGAGTAAAGAAGAGCAACAGAAATTTAAAGAAGAGGCGCAGCGAAAACAGGCCGGACAAGATATGAAGCAAGAAAGTGATGAAAAATTAAGTAGGAAATTACCCTATACTACATTAAGCCGCAAGAGAAGTAATAACAAGAAAAAGTATACGATTCCTTTGGCAGGATTGGTTTTATGTATCGGATTAGGAAGTACTGCTTATTTGAAAAAAGATGCATTCTCAAAATCGCCACAGGTAGAGGCAGTAGGTAAAAAGAAACATGTTTCCGCCGAAAAGAAAAAAAATCCGGTGGCAAATTTAGATGTTCGATATGTGAAAACAGCAAAGGCACATGTGAGAAGTATGCCAAATCTAAATAGCGAGCAAGTAAACATGATAGGATTCGGCACACCGTTTGTTGTAAAACAACAGCAAAAAGATGCAAAAGATGATATCAATTGGTTAAAACTTGTATATGAAGATGGAACGGAAGGTTGGGTTAGTGAGAGTGTTTCTAGTGCGATTCCTTTTAGCTCAGCATTACAGTATGAGGATATCTATAACAAGTTAAAGGAGCTATCGGGCTCAAATCAAGATTTTGAAAATGGTATATCTTTATTAGGAAAAAATCAACAAGATGTGCAAAGTGTAATAGGGAAATCGAAAAATGTCGAAAATCTATTAGAAGGTACATTAAATAGTTATAAAAACATTATTGTTCTATATAACCAGCAGTCCATTGTAAAACAAGTTACAATGCAGAATATGTCTATCCCGAAAGCAGCGATGTTAGAGAAGTTAGGTCAAGCACAATTAACAAGTGAAGACGGAGCATCATTTATATATCGCTCTGATAAATATGATTTTAAATTATCATCCGTAGATGGTATAACTATCGATCAGATATCTGTATTTTTACACGTTAATTAAATGGATGAAGGATTTGCATGATTACGGCAGGATTAAAACCTTCGTATATCGCTCATAGTTGAGTTATACGATAAAAGTTACTTAGAAATCTAAGGTGCGCAGCTGTATAGCTAACTTTATGAATTAAATTCAGTGAAATATTGAGGAAAGAGTGAGGCGAATGGTAAAATCCTCTGGAAAATTAATTGCTAAAATGCGAATAACATCGTTTAAGAAGAGAAAAAAAAAGTGGCAATTTGCTATTAGAATAAAATATACAGGTAAATGTGAGACAAAGGGTGTAACTTTAAAAAAAAGGGGAGAAGATAAATTTTATCATCTCCCCTATCAAGAAAGTAACGTAAATAAATTTGAAAAAAAGATTGTCTTCGAAGTAGAATTGAGTCAACTTGAGCTAGGTCCGTTTTTTTGGGATTTTTATGTGCATTTGAAATCTGATGAACTTAAAAGCTATCGAGTTAAACATCCTAGCTACATTGTTAATAAAAAAATAAACAATCGCTTACAGCGTGACCATACTGAAGGTGGGTATGTAGTGTATCCATATGTGACTGTTAAAGGTGGGCTCAGCTTACATTATCGAAAAAAGGGAGCTTATGACCAGCTAAAATATGCCTTGAAAGAAAAGGTGGCACTAATTATATACTATACGTTTAAACGATATTGGGATCGAAAATGCATTGTATTAGCATATGAAAAATTTAGCCAAACTGCACAAGATAATTCTTATTATTTCTTTAAGTATTGCTATGATCATAAGCAATTTCCTAACCTATATTATGTAATTAACAAAAGATCTAATGACTATAAGATGCTCAATCAATATGAGGATAAAGTTATTGATTTTATGAGTGTGAAGCATATGATTTATCTCCTTGCTAGTACATTTATGATATCTTCTGAGTCAAAAGCACACTGTTATATATGGAAGGAAAACAGAGGAACGTTAAAGAAAGTTATCCATGCTAAAAAACACGTTTTTTTACAACACGGTGTACTAGGGTTAAAAAAGGTAGATTCGATCTTTAAAAAAGGGAGCCCGAATGGAACAAATTTATTTTTTGTATCCTCGGAATACGAAAAAGAAATTGTAAAACAATTTTTCAATTACACAGAAGATGAAATCATTGTGAGCGGATTAGCAAGGTGGGATCATTTGCAAAATAGGAGCGGGAAGCAAAAGCAAATTTTATTGCTGCCGACATGGCGAGAGTGGCTAGATGAAGTATCAGAGGAAGAGTTTTTAAATAGTCAATTCTATAGGCAATATGAAAGGCTACTAAATGATACAAACCTAGCTGAACAATTAGAGAAAAATAACGTTATATTAAAATTTTGTATGCATCCAAGAATTCATAATTCTATTCATTATTTCCGATATCATACCCCAAATGTACAGTTTGTTAGATACGGGGATATAAAAATTAATGAGTTGATAATGGAATCTTCGTTGCTTATAACAGATTATTCTAGTGTTTCTTGGGACATGTACTATTTAAAAAAGCCAATTATTTTCTTTCAATTTGATGGTATGTTAAATGGGTATTTAGATGTAGAACGGGAACTGTTTGGAGATAGATGCATCCATGTGGAGGAGCTAATCCGATCACTGGATTTTTATATAAATAATGGGTTTAAGGAAAAAGAAAAATATACATTGCTTAGAAATCGCTTATTTTCATATGTCGATCAGAATAATTCAAAGAGGATTGCGAAAGGGATATTTGAAAAAGCTAAGCAATTAAAGCGATAGCTGAAGATTATGTAGTTGATGGGCAAATTGAACTATTAGTAGAAGAAAGGTGAGAGAGAATTGAAAGTCAAATTGTTACTAGAAGAAATAAACAATGTTCCAAAGGGAAATATTAGATTGGATATTTCTGTAGAAACAGATGGGGAGATTGAAGAAGTCTATAAGAGAATAAAGGGGTTATTTATTCAAAAGGGAAGTTTTAAAAAGCAATTATTGTCATCTAGCGCAGAACTTCATGCAGATAGAATGGTATACACGTTACCAATTTCTGAGCTGTCAAAAATAATGAATGATGGAAAATTAAATCTTTGTTTACAACTGGATCAGGATATAATTTCTATTCCTATATATAACAATATAAAGGAAGATTTCTATATATGTCTAAAACAAACAGTATTTCAATTGAGTACTAGTGATTCGATTGAAAAAGTTGTTGAGTTTAGTAGAAAAGATTCCGTAAGTATTATAGTTTCTGTAACTGAAGTTAGTGAAAATAAGGAAAAAGATCTCCTAATACTAGGGGATTTTTCACCAGAGTTTAAACGTAAGGAAGTATGCTTAAAAGAGTTGTTCTTGGAAAATAACCTTACAAAAGAAGTTAGGAAACTAGCTGGTTTAAAAGTGAACAGTCATACAAATGAATATCAAGCAATATTAGAGTTAAAAGGCAATCCACTATATGACGGCAATTGGGAAATGTTTTGTTCAGGAACCTTTAATGATAAGCCTATATCAATAAAGGTTAAATACACAAAAGCAGATAAAGTAGTGGGCAGTTATTTTAGTAATCATGATCAATTATACTATCATGTGTTTTCTCGTAATAATAAACATGAAGTAGTTATGAGTATTGAAAAGAATACAGAACAAATGGTTTCTGCCCAAATTGACAATGTAGAATTGGATCAAAATAAGTTAATTATTGAAGGGGAAGTTCAATTTCAAAGCTCCATAGATACGGAAAATCAAAGAGCGGAGTTGCTGTTTATTCAACGAGGTACCAAAAGAGAACTATCTTATCCTATTTCTGTAACAGACAAATATTTTGAATCAATTGTCGATTTTGGGGAAGAGAATGTCTTTTGGGAAAAAGGGATTTGGGATATATTTGTAAGCTTTGAAGTACAGGGGATCAGAGATAAAGTCAAATTAAATTTAGATTCTAAATCGGATTTTGTGATTATTCCTAGGACAGTTTACAATCAGTCTAGTGGTGTAAAGAGAATTCGACCATATGCGACTTTAGACGATAACCTAGCACTATTAATTAGGGATGAAGGAGTATATTGTGATGTAATCAGTGTTGATTACGAGGCTAGCAATTTGATAGTAAAAGGTTTTATAGACATTCCAGATATTGATTATGTTGTAAAAAACGTGTATCTGTATGAAGAGTCCCTCGATTTGAAAATGAAATGTATAAGCGAATTTGTAAAAGAAGATGAGGGATATTATTTTAATAGTTCATATAATTGGAATGCATTTGATATTGGGCGCTATGGTGAATTGAATTTAAAGTTTATGATTCATATTGAGAGTGATGGGCATAGTATTGAGTTTAGTTTGGCTTCTAACTTAGATGATATAGATAATAAGGCTAAAGCAATTATCTATCCACCATTAAACCAAAATATTAATGGGTATCCGATGCAAATCCTGCCATATTACACAAATCAAAATGAATTATCGGTAACTGTACAAAATTCTTTACAGGCATATTGTATTGCAATGGATTCCAAAAATAACAATATTAACCTTGTTATTTGTTCAATGACTGAAGAGCAGTTTGAAGTTCAGGATACAAGGTTAATTTGTATAGAAAGAAACACAGGCCAAACTTTTATACAAAATGGTAAGCTGAATAAGTTGAATGAGTATCAATTTGATATTGATAGATCACTTATACAAACAAATGAAGTTCAGGATGCAGGGAAATGGGATGTTTACTTTGCTGCAAGGATTAATAATAACGAGGTTAAAACAAGGGTATTGTGTAATGATATAAATATTATAAACCAGAACTCTACTTTTAAGTCGAATGCAATAAAAGTTGGAAGTGAGTTATACGGTTCTATATTCTTTGAAAAAAAGAATAAGACGATGTCGTTTGAAACGCGAAACTTAAAGGCCCATGAGAAGAAAAAGGAGAAAGTAAGATTCTTAATGGCTAAAGGGATTGCTAAAATATGGAGTAAATTTAGGAAGAAACCAGTATGGCTTATTGGTGAGAACTTAGGAGAGGTTGCGCAAGATAACGGATTTGCCTTTTTTGAATCATGTGTTAAGAAGAATGTTTCAGAAGACTATTATTATGTAAGTAAAGCGGAGAATAAGAATATGGATAATCTAGAGCCATATAAAGCTAAGGTTATTCGCTATGATAGTTTTAAACATCTTTGCTTATATCATTTAAGTAATTATCTTATTGTAAGCCATGGAATTCGAGATGTTATTCCAAATATTGTTCATCCTAAAATGGGTAGTAACACAAAGCCAATTATTTACTTACAACATGGTATTATTGCAATGAAAAAGTTAGAGTTCAATAGCAAATCGTATAACGGAATGATTAAAAAGTTTGTCGTTTCTTCTACGCATGAAAAGAACATTTTGATAAATAAAATGAATTTTAAAGAAAAGCAAATAATGACTACAGGCTTAGCTAGATTTGATTCACTGGTGGATAAAAGTAAGGATAAGAAAAGTAGGGAGATTCTACTTATGCCTACATGGAGAGAATGGATAATTGGCTCAAAAGAAGGGTTTTTAGAATCAGATTTCTTTGTATATTATCAGGGATTATTGCAGGATAAAAGATTACATGATTTGCTTGAAAAAAATAATTTAGTACTTAAATTCTTCCCACATATTGAAATACAAAAAAAATATAAGGATGAATTTACAAACTTAAATGAAAGAATACAATTTGTTAAACTTGGTGAAGAGAGTGTAAAAGAACTGATTCAAAATAGTTCTTTAATGATTACGGATTACTCAAGCGTTGTCTTTGATTTTAATTATTTGAAAAAGCCAACAATTTTTTATCATTTTGATGTGAATGATTATTTGAAACACAGAGGATCTTATGTAGATTTAAATAAAGATTTAGTTGGAGATATAGCATATACAAAAGAAGAAGTAATAAAATCCATTAGTGAATATGTTAAAAATGATTTTAAATACAAACCTCAGTATCTTATTAAATCTAAAAAGTATTATGCTTACCATGATGAAAAGAACTTTGAACGAATTTATAAAGAAATTAAAAAAATATCAATGAAAAAATAAAGAAATAGTGAGGTATGGACGGGTGAAAATTACTTTCCTTGTATATAATATTTACGGAATGGGAGGAACTGTAAGGACAGTTGTGAATACTGCTAACTATTTTGCCTCTCAAAACTATGATGTAGAGATTGTTAGTGTTAGGAGAACGAGTGCAAAACCGATGTTTGATATTGATAAAAAAGTAAAGCTTACTCCTATTTTTGATGCTAGAAGAGGAAAACTATTCGGAAGAAACACACCTCTTTATCAGAAAGTAATAAAGAAAATTTTATTGAAAATGCCTAGTTTTTTCATAGATAAAAGTGAAGATTTATATCACATGTTCAATCTTTTTGTTGACTTTAAAATTATTGCTGCACTAAGAAAAATTAATGAAGGTATCTTAATTACAACAATACCATCATTTAATATCTTAGCAGCTAGGTTTGTAAGTAATAATGTAATCAAGATTGGTCAAGAACATAAGTATTTTGGTGGCCATGAAAAATGTTTACAAAATAAAATTGAAAAATATTATGGGAAATTAGATGCTTTAACATGCCTAACAGATTCGGAAATTAACGACTATCAATCGCTCTTAAAAGGGACTGGGGTAAAGTTATATAAAGTAGAAAATGCTACAGCAATCCCTGAGGAAACAGCTGAATTGGATAAAAAAGTAGTGATTGCGGCGGGTAGGTATGTGCCTCAGAAAGGTTTTGACCTTTTAGTCCCTGCATTCGCTAAAGTTATAGGGAAATATCCAGATTGGAAGCTGAAAATATTTGGTTCGGGGGAAGATGAACAACTCCTTCGACAACAAATTTTTGATTATAAAGCTTATAATAATATTTTTCTAATGCCAAAAACGAATGATATTATTGGTGAAATGCTTAATTCATCAATTTATGTTTTAAGTTCTAGATACGAACCTTTTGGGATGGTTATCATTGAAGCTATGTCAGTAGGAGTTCCGTGTGTAAGTTTTGCTTGTACAGGTCCTGTTGAAATAATTAAAAATAAAGAAGATGGATTGCTTGTAGAGGAAGGAAATATTGATGAACTTGCCAATTCATTAATGACTTTAATGGAATCTGAAGAATTAAGAAAAGAGTATGGCCGCAAGGCTAAAGAGAATGTTGAAAGATACACTTTTAATGTCGTTGGTGACAAGTGGGAAAACATTTTAGAAGAGCAAGTACAAAAGAAGTTAAAAAAGAATGGTAAGGTATTATCAGAGATATCAATATAATACTTTATTGATTCTGTATTAGTAATATCTGCATTCATAGAATAATAATGTGTGAAATATGAATAGGCAAAAATCATAAAATTAAAACAAGGTATATATGGATAAATTATTCCACATCGAGTGTAATTCAATTATTTGATGTTTTTTATAACGGTTAAATTTTATGGTTTATATAAATATGTTTTAGATTACTAGGAGGATTACCATTGAAAAAAATAAGAAAAGCTATTATTCCAGCTGCAGGATTAGGAACTCGATTCTTACCAGTAACGAAAGCAATGCCGAAAGAAATGTTACCGATTGTTGATAAACCAACAATTCAATATATTGTGGAAGAGGCAATTGAGTCTGGCATTGAAGATATCATTATTGTAACGGGAAAAGGAAAACGTGCAATTGAAGACCATTTCGATCATTCTTTTGAGTTAGAACAAAACTTACTTTCAAAAGGAAAATATGAAATTCTTGAAAAAGTACAAGAGTCTTCAAAAATCAATATTCATTATATCCGCCAAAAAGAGCCGAAAGGTCTAGGGCATGCTGTTTGGTGTGCTCGTAAATTTATTGGAAATGAGCCGTTTGCGGTACTACTTGGTGATGATATTGTTCAAGCGGATACGCCGTGTTTACGCCAATTAATGAATCAATATGAGAATACACAATCATCAGTAATTGGTGTTCAAGCTGTTCCAGAGAATGAAACACATCGCTATGGTATTATTGATCCGTTAGAGCAAAAGGATAGAAGTTATCAAGTGAGTAAATTTGTTGAAAAACCTGCTAAAGGAACAGCGCCATCTAATTTAGCAATTATGGGACGTTATGTGTTAACACCAGAAATCTTTACGTTCTTAGAAGATCAACAAACAGGAGCTGGTGGGGAAATTCAATTAACAGATGCGATTCAACGTTTAAATGAAATTCAACGTGTATTCGCATATGATTTTGAAGGAAAACGCTATGATGTTGGAGAAAAGCTTGGTTTCATTCAAACAACTATTGAAATGGCACTGCAACATGAAGAGCTAAAGAAAGAGCTATTAGATCATATGAAGAAGTTAGTAGAAAACGAAAAGGTTTGTAACTAATTTTTAATTGGGTAATATGCATATGACTATATGATCTTTACTTCCTTGAAACAATTATTTATGAGATT
This sequence comes from Bacillus sp. UNC437CL72CviS29, assembly GCF_000482345.1. Taxonomy (NCBI): domain Bacteria; kingdom Bacillati; phylum Bacillota; class Bacilli; order Caryophanales; family Bacillaceae; genus Bacillus; species Bacillus sp. UNC437CL72CviS29. Next base: position 89,980 of record NZ_AXVB01000011.1, read on the forward strand.
GTGTGTGAATTTATATGAAGATAATTGAATGTAATATTCTGAGGAGAGAGTGAAGTGGACGTATAAATTTATATTGACGAGGGTATTATCAAGAACTAAAATGAATAATACATGAGTATATTATGATTAACAAAACAAAACGTTTGTTTTTATTAATTAAATCTATACTTAAAAAGTTCAATTTTCTTATCTTGCATTAAATTACATTGAATATATATAAATATTAATTTAAATATACGTGTTAACGCTGGGATAAATATGTACAATTTTGATTCATTTTCCCTGACTATGAAAAGTAAATATACATAGGTATATTGTTAAAACCTTATAGAGTAAGGATTTGTTTAAAAGACTGTGCAATGTTCTATGTGGATGATACTAACACTAATTCCTTCGTATTGTGACATGAAATAATGTAACAATACGAAGGAATTTTTGAGGAGTTATTCATGCTTTAGGTCAGTCATTGTAATAAAAATTAGAAGTGATTTTGTACATTTTTAAATAATTGAAAATATGTATATTTGGATGGCGATTTGTAAATATATTCAGATGTAAAATAAATGATGTTGTTCAATATATATTTAACTTCATTTTTAATTAAATAATAGTGGAGGGGAAGTATGGAGAAGGAAATAAATTTAAAAAGTTTGTTTAATGTTATAAAAAGAAGATTTTGGATTATCGCAGTAATCACACTATTGGCCGGATTCGTTGGTGGGATATACAGTTTTTTTATGAAAACGCCTTTATATTCGTCTTCCGCAAGGATCCTTATTCCGGCAAATGCTGAAACAATGGGTACACTTAAAGTGATGATTAAAGAACCTGTTGTTTTAGAAAAAGTAGTTCAGCAACTAAATTTGAAAAAATCAGCAGGCGCATTAAGCGGGCAGATAAATGTTGGAAAGGTAGAAGAATCGCAGGTTATCACTATAACAGCTGTAGATACTAATCCAGTACAGGCTGCTCAAATTGCTAATGTTACAGCAAATGTTTATAAAGAAGAAGTAAAATCTGTTATGAATTTTGGAGGTGTTCGTGTCTTAACAGAAGCGAACGAAAAAGGAAACCCTTCACCAATAAATTTAAATCATGCAGGTACGATAGAGCTGGCCATGGCTGTCGCATTTATATTGAGTATAGGGATCGTTTTCTTATTAGATTCCCTTGATGAAACAATTAAATCCGAACGTGATATTGAGAAGTTACTACCGATCCCTATTTTGGGAAGTGTTTCCCAAATGAAAAAAAATAACATAGTAGATCAAAACAGTAAGAAAGAAAGTGTAATGGTAGGAGGAAAAACATTTGATTCTTAATAAAAAACAAAGTCGTCCTCTTGATAATAGTAATTTGATTGCGCATACAGCTCCGAATTCGAAGGTTGCTGAGGAATATCGAACAATTCGTACTAATCTTCAGTTTGTATCTGAAGCAGATAAAAAAAGAACTATAATAATTACTTCTCCTGGATATGGGGAAGGGAAAACCATTACTGTGGCAAATTTGGCGGTTTCTATGGCCCAGCAGGATGAAAAGGTCTTAGTCATTGATGCGGATTTAAGAACTTCAGAATTACATAAAATTTTTGGAATAGAAAATAGATCGGGATTAACAAATGTTCTAGAGGGGAAAGCAACGCTAGAGAAGGCGGTAATTCAGACGAAAATCAAAAATGTGCATGTTTTAACAAGTGGTTCTGAAGTTAATAATCCGGCTGAGCTGCTTAGCTTACCATCCATGCAAGATTTAATTAACAAAGTAATCGAACAATATGACGTTATTTTATTTGATTCTTCACCTCTTCTGGAAGTAACAGACACGAGTATACTAGCTAGTCAGTGTGATGGTGTATTGTTGGTATTAAATTGCAATAAAACTGCTAGTGAAGCAGTAGTTGAAGCAGAAAGAGTGTTAGGTTTAAGCAACAGTAGGTTTCTAGGAGCTATTTTGAATAAAAAGGTATAAGAGATTTATTCAAATCAGTTATGCGGGAGATGCTCGTACAGTACTTTTTAGTCCATGGGGTAAGGAGGAAGGACATTCTTCGGTAGAGAATGAAAGGTCACCTATAAAAAAAAGTATAGGGTACGGTGATGTCTCCTTACCGCTATCAATGGAGGCACTCGATTATGCTGTGGGTTAAAAGACCTTAGACGTTAGTCGTCAAGAGCGTGATGTGAGGGAGGGTTAAATGCCCGTATTTATTTGAAGTTTCTGTCTAGAAAGTCTTTTTGAAGGATCTTGTAGACAGGAACTTTGTATTAGTTATTCATTTATTTCCTTCATTAAATCTTTAGTTGGGTATATATAAATAAAAATATCAGTTGCAAAAAATTGAGAGAGGGGCTTATTATGACGTATCATCAAAGGTTGTTTCTATTAATTTTAATAGATTCCTTAATTGTATTAACCACGATTTTCTTTAGTCGCTTTTTAGTAAGTGCTGATTTCCATGTCATAACATTGCCTATTGTAGTAAGTGCACTGACCTTGCTTCTTAGCCATCATGTTTTTTCTTTTATTTATAAGTTATATAAAAAAGCATGGGAGTATGCAAGTATAGGCGAACTATTCATTGTTTTGAAAGCAGTTACACTTTCTGTTATCACAACAGCAGTAGTACAACAGATATTGCTCCATGATATTTATTTCCGTCTGCTTGTTGTAACGTGGATGATTCATGTTTTACTGATTGGAGGATCACGCTTTCTATGGCGAATATTTAGAGATGCATATATTAAAAAGGGTGACGACAAAAAAAGAACAATGATTATTGGGGCAGGTTCTGCGGGAGCAATGGTTGTACGACAGCTTTTGAATAATAATGAAACAGAATTACTGCCTGTTGCCTTCATCGATGACAATATAAAGAAACATGGATTGGATATTCTTGGGGTACCAGTAATCGGAGGGGTTAAACATATTGAATCTGCTGTTCAGCAATTAGATATTGATAATATCATAATAGCAATTCCGTCGCTTAGCAAGAAAGCATTAAATACGATTTTCCAAGAATGTTCCAAGACAAAAATAAAAACACAAATTCTCCCAAGGTTAGAGGATTTAATGACTGGGAAGGTTTCAGTAAATGAATTTCGTGATGTTCAGGTAGAAGATTTATTAGGGCGTGAACCTGTTGAATTAGATATTGAAAGTATTTCAGGTTTCATTACTGATAAAGTTATTTTGGTAACTGGTGCCGGTGGTTCAATTGGATCTGAAATTTGTCGTCAAATCGCAAAATTTAATCCAAAACAATTGGTTTTATTAGGCCATGGGGAAAATAGTATCTATTCTATTGAAATGGAATTAAAAGAGCTATACAGTGACACCGATATTATCTTTACTACAGAAATTGCTGATGTACAGGATGATATGAAAATGATGTCAGTCATGAGTCAATATCATCCTCAAGTTGTTTATCACGCTGCTGCACATAAGCATGTACCCTTAATGGAACGTAATCCTGAAGAAGCGGTAAAAAATAATTTGATCGGGACAACAAACGTAGCAAAAGCAGCAAGTTGGCATGGCGTGGAGACGTTTGTAATGATTTCTACAGATAAAGCTGTGAATCCTACGAGTGTAATGGGAGCGACAAAAAGGCTTGCTGAAATGGTAATCCAAAACTTAGATAAAACAAGTAGTACGAAATTTGTGGCTGTACGATTTGGAAATGTATTGGGGAGCCGTGGTAGTGTTATACCACTGTTCAAAAAGCAAATTAAGCAAGGAGGACCAGTGACTGTCACTGATCCAAAAATGATTCGTTACTTTATGACAATTCCAGAGGCATCTAAACTTGTAATACAAGCCGGGGCATTAGCTAAAGGTGGGGAGATATTCATTTTGGATATGGGTGATCCTGTCAAAATAGTGGATCTTGCGAAAAACTTAATTACATTATCAGGACATTCATTAGATGAGATACAAATAAAGTTCACTGGAATGAGACCTGGAGAGAAGCTTTTTGAAGAATTGTTGAAAAAAGAGGAAGTACATGAGCAACAAATTCATCCTAAAATTTATATAGGTAAAAGGTCTGATCTTTACATAAAAGAAATTGAAGAAATTATTCAAACATATCATAATATTGAAAAATCAGAATTAAGAGAAGAGCTATTGAAATTGGCAAATAGTCGTATAGTTCTGCAAAATATAGTATGAATGTCAATTTGAGTACGTGTGCGTAGATACGTATTTTATTATTTAAAAAAATGAAGTATGTGCAAGTTGGTTAGACAGATTATAACGAGTGTAGGGTGATATATGTGAGAAATAAAGTATTATTCTGTGCAACAGTTGATTTTCATTTTAAAGCTTTTCACTTGCCGTATATGAAATGGTTTAAAGAACAAGGGTGGGAAGTTCATGTTGCTGCTGCTGGCAACATGGAACTTCCCTACGTGGATAAGAAGTATGAAATTTCTATCCAAAGATCACCTTTGCAGTTCAAAAATATTAAGGCCTATAAAGAATTGAAAGCTATTATTGATGAAAATGGATACAAAATTATTCATTGCCATACACCAATGGGGGGCGTGATTACACGTTTAGCGGCAAGAAATGCTAGGAAATATGGCACGAAGGTTTTATATACTGCTCACGGGTTCCATTTTTGTAAAGGTGCCCCGCTTATAAATTGGTTATTATATTATCCCATTGAAAAAATAATGGCAAATTACACAGACTGCCTGATAACAATAAATCAAGAGGATTATAATCTGGCTGTTCAGCGGCGTTTCAAAGCAGTTAAAATTGAACCGGTTCACGGAGTGGGAGTAGATACAGAATACTTTAAACCAGTTGATGAGATTCAAAAGCTTTGTATAAGGAGTGAGATGGGATATAAACCTAATGATTTCTTGATGTTCTATGCGGCTGAGTTTAATAAAAATAAAAATCAACAATTTTTGATTCGGTCATTGGCTTTAATAAAGGATATTGTCCCAAACGCAAAGCTCCTATTAGCTGGAAACGGTCCCTTACTAGAGGATTGTAAAGACTTGGCCAAACAAATTGGCGTATATGAAATGGTGGACTTTCTTGGTTATCGAAATGATATCCCAAAATTTTTGCCAGCCTGCGATATTGCGGTTGCATCGAGTCTTCGCGAAGGTTTACCGGTTAATATTATGGAGGCAATGGCTTGTGGGTTGCCAATAATTGCAAGTGAGAATAGGGGACATTTGGAGCTTGTAGAAGATGAAGTAAATGGTCATATCATTTCCAATCAAGATGCTCAAGTGTTTGCTTTAAAAGTAGTAGAAATGAGCAAGTCAAAGGAATTACTTGTGAAAATGGGTATTGAAAGTAAGCGGAAAGTACATAAATATTCGATTATTCAAGTTAAATCGGAATTGAGTTCTATTTATGGGAAATATATTCTGGAGGAAACGGATGAAGCCGAAAGTAAGTATAATAGTTCCTGTCTATAATGTTGAAAATTTATTAGGAAGATGTTTAAACAGCTTAATATCACAAACACTTGAAGATATCGAAATCATCGTGGTAAACGATGGCTCAACAGATAAGAGTGCAAATATACTTAATGAGTATGCAAAGAAAGATAAAAGGATTATAGTGATTGAAAAAGAAAATGGTGGTGTTTCTTCAGCAAGAAATGCAGGTATACAAACTGCGAGCGGGGAATATATTGGGTTTGTTGATCCGGATGATTGGATAGACATGGAAATGTATGAAACCTTGTATAAGGAAGCAGTTCAAGGTAAAGCAGACGTTGTTATGTGCACATATACTCGTGAATTTGGAAGTCATTCAAAAGAGAAGAAATTTGATCTTCCTGAAAAAATTTGTTATGAAGGCGAAGAAATTAAAGCAAATGTAATGAGACGTTTAATCGGTCCTATAAATGAAGAAATGGGAAATCCAGAATTCTTAGATGCGTGGGGCACTGTTTGGTCAAAGCTTTATCGTTCTGCGGTTATTAAAGAAAATGCTATTCAGTTTGTGGATTTGAGTTATATTGGTACAAATGAAGATTCATTATTTAATATACAGGTGTTTTATTATATAGATCATTTTGTTTTCTTAAACGAGCCATTTTATCATTATTGGAAAACAAATACGGCTTCGGTGACATCTAATTACAAATCGGAATTGATGAACCAATGGTTTAACCTGTATGACATCATCGAGAGATTTTTAAAAGATAAGGGGCTATCAGGGAATTTCCAATTAGCTTTAAATAATCGTATTTGTCTTAATACGCTCGGACTTGGTCTGAATACAATCAGTAAAAGTAATCGTGTATCTCCATTAACGAAATTTAATATATTAAGTAAAATACTGAATGATAATCGTATAAAACGTTCTTTTAAACAATTAGAAATGAATTACTTTCCGATTGTTTGGAAGGCGTTTTACTTTTGTGTAAAATACAGATTTACTGCAGGATATTATTTCATGTTAGTGGCAATAGATTCACTCAGAAAGATGATTAGATAGGGGTGGTACTCTTGAAACCTATTCGTATACTTCAAGTAGTTACCGTCATGAATCGTGGCGGGCTTGAAACTATGTTGATGAATTATTATCGAAGAATAGATCGCAGTAAGATTCAATTTGATTTTATGGTACATAGAACAGATAAGGGACATTATGATGATGAAATTGAGGAGCTTGGTGGAAAAATTTATCGAATGCCACAGATACGCCCTGGAAATTATCGACGTTACTTTAAATTACTCAATGAGTTCTTTGCTACTAATCCTGAGTATAAAGTAGTACATTCCCATATCAATGAGAACAGTAGTTTTGTATTAAGAGCAGCAAAAAATGCAGGTGTTCCGTGCCGTATTGCTCACAGTCATTTGAGTGATTTAGGTATCGACATAAAACTTCCTTTTCGATTATATGCACGATTCACAATGAAAGAAAATCCGACTGCATATTTTGCATGTTCAAAAAAAGCAGGGGAATGGTTGTTTGGGAAGAAAAGAGCAAACTCTAATGAAGTAAAAGTTCTAAATAACGCAGTGAATGCTGCAGAATTTAAATATAACGAAAGTAACAGAAATAAGGTAAGAGAAGAAATTGGAGCAAACGATAATACGTTAGTTATCGGGCATGTAGGAAGATTCAATAAGCAAAAAAATCATGAATTTTTAATAGATATTTTCCATGCTGTACATAAAAAGAACCCAGAATCCATACTGGTTCTCATAGGAGAGGGTACTCTACGTGCAAGCATTGAAAAAAAAGTCGCTGACTTAGGATTGTCTTCTAAAGTCAGATTTCTAGGAACTAGAACTGATATCCCGCAATTGATGCAAGGATTTGATGTTTTTCTATTTCCATCGCTTTTTGAAGGCTTGCCAGTTGTACTAGTGGAAGCACAGGCTGCTGGTTTAAATTGTGTGGTGTCTGATGCAATTACTAGTGAATCTAACTTGACTGGTCGAATGAAATTCATGAGCTTAAAGAGTTCAACGGAATTATGGGCAGATTCAATTCTTTCCTCATCATTAGAGCATGAGGATACAACAAATGTAATGCAAAATAAGGGCTATGATACGGCTACTATGGCAAATTGGCTGACAGATTACTATTATGCACATGCCTATAAATAATAAAAATTTGATGCAGGAGGGGTTGCAATGACACAACTCTTAACCATTTTTACGCCTACATATAATCGTGCATATACCCTTCATTTATGTTACGAAAGTTTAAAGAGACAAAAATGTAAAGATTTTATTTGGTTAATTATTGATGATGGCTCTACTGATAACACAAAGGAGCTTATAGATACTTGGATTGCAGAAGATGTCGTTCCCATTCGTTATCATTACCAAGAAAATCAAGGTATGCACGGAGCACACAATACCGCTTATGAATTAATTGATACAGAGCTAAATGTTTGTATAGACTCGGATGATTATATGGCTGAAGATGCAGTTGAAAAGATTGCTTCATTTTGGAAGACACATGGAAGCAAGAAGTTTGCTGGAATAGTCGGTTTGGATGCGAAACAGAATGGGGAGATCATTGGAACAAAAATGCCATCTAATATTCAGGCTTCCACACTATCAGGTTTGTATGGTCTTCATGGGGTTAGAGGCGATAAGAAACTAGTTTATCGTTCGGAATTGACAAAAAAATCTTTGCCATATCCTATATTTTCAGGAGAAAAGTACTGTCCGCTCAGTTATAAGTATATTTTAATTGATCAACAATGTCCTTTACTTATTATGAACGAAGTCTTATGCCATGTGGAATATTTAGATGATGGTTCAAGCATGAACATGATTAAACAATATAAGAAAAATCCGCGTGGGTTTTTATTCTTCAGGAAGGTTGCTATGAAGTATGCTCCTTCTTTTAAGGAGAGATTTCGAGAATCCATACATTATGTATCGAGTAATCTAATGATTAGAAATTATGCTTTTCTTAAAGAATCACCATGTAAGGGCACGACTCTCTTGGCGATACCTTTCGGGATTCTTCTCTATCTTTATATACAGAATACGAGTAATAAAACCATTTCGAAGCGTCATTAGGAAGGTAAAGACGTGCGGGTAATTGCTGTTTAAGGTTGCAATCATTGGCTGATGAATCTGTTGATATATTTATGTATAAATATATCTATTTTTTCAGTGTCTTTGCTTGTCTAAGTTACTTGCTTGTTTGCTGTGTGGAAGGAGTTATGGAATGACTATATTATGGATAAACCTTTTTGTAGTTTACATTTTATCTTTTTTTGCAAGGTATTCTGCAAAGAGCATGAGCAACGGGATCGTTCCGGTTCAACCAAATAAGATGCTTAGTTTCTTGGCAATGGCATCTCTTGTTATTGTATCGGGACTTAGAAATAATATTGGTGATACTTATTTTTACATGTATTCCTATGCCCACAATGAATTCAGTTGGAGCAATATTGATTTTTCAGGGGATTTTGGATTTGATATTTTACAGATGTTTCTGCAACATTTCTCAAAAGATCCGCAGATTATGATATTTTTTGTCGCTTTAGTAACAAATGTATTAATTGTAATAACTCTTTATAAATACTCCCGAATGTTTGAATTAGCTTTATTTGTATATATTACAGGTGGAATGTATTTGGTATCCATGAATGGAATCAGACAATTTTTAGCAGCATCCATTGTCTTTCTGGCCACGAAATATATTTTTAATGGAAATTGGAAAAAATATATTTTAATTGTACTTTTAGCAGCTATGATTCATAAGTCAGCGCTTATCTTAATCCCAATTTATTTTTTGGTTAGGAGAAAGGCTTGGGCTTGGGATACGTATGTATTGCTGTTCTTCTCGGTCATTATAGTAATTGGGTTTAACCAATTCTCATCCGCTTTGTTCTCGGCATTAGAATCAACTCAGTATGGACACTATAAGAACTTTGCAGAGGGAGGAGCAAATGTATTACGTGTTGCAGTTAGTGCTGTGCCAATAGTTATTGCATATCTTGGCAGAGAAAAATTAAGAGAAGTCTTTCCGAAAAGTGATTACATTGTAAACATGTCTTTAATTGGTTTAGTGTTTATGATTATTTCAACGCAAAATTGGATATTTGCAAGGTTTACCATTTATTTCAGTTTATATCAATTAATTTTAATTTCATGGATTGTTGTATTATTTTCTAAAAAGGATAGGAAGTTTGTATATTACGGACTTTTATTATGTTATCTCATTTATTATTTTTATGAGAATGTAATAAGTTTAGGTATCATTTATACAAGTAAATATATATCTTTATAGATTTTTAAGTAACCCCTACTTTTAAGTATAAATTTAAGCATATCGGGGAGAGTGTATCAATTGGAGAACGTGAGGAAAATTCCATCAATCATACATTATTGTTGGTTTGGTGGTGGAGAGAAACCTGAGATCGTACAAAAATGCATAGATAGCTGGAAGAGGAACCTCCCAGAATATGAAATTATTGAGTGGAATGAAAAAAATTTTGACATAGAATGTAACCTATATGTCAAAGAAGCCTATGATGCGAAAAAATTTGCATTTGTAAGTGATTATGTAAGAGTATATGTTCTTTATAAGTTTGGAGGTATTTATTTAGATACTGATGTAGAGGTATTTAAACCTTTTGATAATATGCTTCATCATGATTCATTTTGGGGATTTGAACAAGAAAATTATATAGCTACAAGTACTATAGGGGCTATGAAAGGAAATAAGTTAATTAAAACATTTTTGGATTCATATGAAGGGAAAGAGTTCATCAAAGAAGATGGAAAACATGATGAATTAACCAATGTGGCTATTGTAACGAATATACTAAAAAATGCAGGGTTAAAATTAAATGGAGAATATCAAGAAATAAGCGGTATGGGGGCCTTTTATCCACAAACTTATTTTTCTCCATATGATTATATCAATTGCAGAAAATTTATAACTGAAAATACATATGCAATGCATCATTTTTATAAAAGTTGGTTGCCGCCCAAAGTAAGAATCAAGGGTAATATAAAATTGATCTTAGCGAAAATAATAGGTGGAAATAATATTGCTAGGCTAAGAAAGTACATAATAGGAAAAAAAGGTTTTAAGGAGAATACACATGATTAATGTATTCAAGAAAATTATTCAAACAATAGTTGCAGAAAGCCGTAATAGAGGGCTGTACTTTACTGTACTAATGAATATTTCACATATAATTGGTGCATTAAGAGGTGCCTTCTATAAGGTAATATATTTTCGTAATATAAAGTGTTCAATCTTTTTTCTCCAAGCAAATAGCAAGATTGAGATCTTTAATAAGCGTTCAAAAGTTAATATTGGAAAGTTTGTATTTGTAAGAAAGAATGCCAGCATGAGACTGGATTTTGACGGGGTATTAGATATAGAAGAAAAAGTGTTTATTAATGATAACTGTAATATCAACTGTGTAAATAGAATATCGATTGGAAGAGGTACAAAGATAGGACCCAATGTGTGCATTAATGACCACGATCATAATTATAAAGACCCTACAGATGGTCATCTGGTAAAAGGTGAAGTAAAGATAGGGAAGAATGTTTGGATTGGTTCTAATGTAGTTATATTGAAGGATACTGTTATAGGCGATAATACCGTAATAGCTGCCGGAAGCGTTGTAAAAGGGCGTATTCCTTCTAATACGTTATTTGTGAATAAAAGAGAGAATATCTGTATTGATCGCACTAGTTTAAGCAGTTAATGAAAAGTTTATTCCATATGAATTCACATACTACGATTGCTTTCATTTACTTACATCAAAACAAAACATGAATGTGAGGAAGCGTATGAAAAAAAATGTTTTAATCTCTATCTATGATATGGAGATAGGTGGAATAGAGAGAAGTCTAATTAATATGTTGGAAAGCTTCGACTATGATACATACAACATAGATTTATTGATTTTTAATCATAGCGGAGAGTTCTTAAATCTAGTACCTAATAAAGTTAACGTACTACCACAGATAGGTGGATATACCGTCTTTAGGAAGTCAATTGTGCAATGTATACGTGGAGGATATTTTGGGGCAGTAATCACAAGAATAATCAGTAAGTATATGGCAGGCAGAATATCAAAAAAGAGACAGTTAAAGGAAGGTTCGGGATATATTCAGATGCAGCTTGTGTCAAAATATGCAGCATATTTTTTGCCTAAACAGAAAAAAAAATATGACGTTGCGATTAGTTACGCATGGCCACACGATGTTTTAGCTGATAATGTCAGCGCTGATAGGAAGGTTGCTTGGATTCATACAGATTATAGCACACTAGAAATTGATAATAAAATTGATTTTTCTATGTGGAATAAATTTGATTACATAGCATCTATATCAGACGAATGTACAAAGACGTTTTTAACTGTATATCCATCGCTAAAAAATAAAATTGTACAAATAGAAAATATTACTTCACCCCAATTTATTCGAAATATGGCTGAAAGCACTGTGAATTTTAATAAAAAAAATAACGATACCTTTAATATTTTATCAGTTGGAAGGTTGTCATATGCGAAAGGGTTTGATGTTGCTATACAAGCTCTTAAAGCATTACATAATAAAGGATTAAACAATATAAAATGGTATGTGATAGGATACGGATCGGATGAATCTATCCTTAAAGAACTGATAATGGAACAACAGTTAGAAGACAGTTTTATACTATTAGGCAAACAAACTAATCCATATCCGTATATGAAGTTATGTGATTTATACGTTCAACCGTCCAGATATGAGGGAAAGGCAGTTACGGTTACGGAAGCTAAAATCCTTGAAAAGCCTATATTGATAACTAATTATCCTACTGCGGCCAGTCAATTGGATGATGGAATTGAAGGCGTTATATGTGATTCAAGTGTAGAGGGGTTAGTCGAAGGTATCGAAAATTTATATAGAGATGATGAGCTAAGGAAAACATTAATCAATAATTTGCGAGATCGAGATTATAGTAATAACGCTGAATTAAATAAGTTATATAAAATTATCCCGCATTAACGGGCAGTAAGACCCCCACCTCAAAATTCGGCAAAAACAAAGAAGTTAGGTGGGAGATCAACGGCCCGTAAAAACCCGATTGGTTCAACTAATAATCATTGGGGGATGAAGAAAATCCTCAATGATTAAAGTTCCACTTTATAAGCGCCTAACCAATTCATACATCAAGTATAGGGGATAATAATAGAGGTGTATTTATGATAGTGGCGTAAGAGATTTCCCATAAAGGTGTGATTAGGCATGAGCCAAAAAGTAAGTGTAATAATACCAGTTTATAACGTAGAAAAATATATCACTCAGTGCATAGAGTCACTTTTAAATCAAACACTTCAAGAGTGTGAGTTTATATTTATTAATGATGGTTCAACAGATAACAGCAGAGAAATAATTGAGAAGTATAAGGAATTAGATGACCGGATTATACTTATCAATCAAAGAAATCAAGGTGTAAGTGTTGCTAGAAATAGGGGCTTACATTTAGCGGTTGGGGAATATGTTGGATTTGTTGATGCTGATGATTCTGTAAAAAGAGATATGTATAGGGTGTTATATAATTCGGTAAAAGAAAGTAATTGTGATGTAGTTATATCAAATTTCGAGAGTGAAACAGAAGGGCATAAGGTAACTACAAAATATCCATTTCCTATAGATACTGTTCTCAAAAGGGATTATATAGATCGAGAATTATTACCTTATTTTCTGAAGGCAGATAACTTGAATACCGTTGTAAATAAGATTTATCGAAATAATGTAATCAAGGAAAATGACGTTAAATTTCCAAATGGAATTGCATTGGGGGAAGATGGAATGTTTAACGTTGAATTTTTTAGTGTTGCAACCCGTATGAAATATATCAATTATGCAGGTTATCACTATAGGGAAGTAGCTGGTAGTGCTACTAGAAATATATCGAAAAGAGATTACTTTCAGAGGGCTGTAGAAGTATATACTATGGAATTGCCTAAAATATATACTGATAAATTTAATAAAGTAAAAATAGATCAATTAAAATCAATAAAGTTTATTAATAGTGTAATGTCCTATATACACGTTTATTTTACACCGTCTAAAGATGTAAGTTTCAGTAAGCGGTATAAATACGTAAAAAGTATGATACAAAATAAACATGTGAGGGAGGCACTACCTATATATTATAGTGAAATTTATAGCAAGCTAGGAAGATATGAGCGGCTAATAATAAATTTAATAAAGAGACAATCAACGGTTGGGCTATATTGCGTCACAGCCTACAGTAGATTCAGAAATAAATAATAGTGAGGGAGTTTAAGTATGAAAATCATGATGTTTGCCCATGGCGGAAGTCTGAATAGAGGGTGTGAGGCTATTGTTCGTTCCTCTACTAATATCATAAAAGAAGAGATAGATGAAGCAAAGATATATTTGATATCAAGTAAGCCGGAAACAGATAAGATTATAACAAAGTTAGATGGAATATATGATGGTTCTACTAAGAGTATAGCAAAGTACTCATATGATTGGTGGATGGCTTTACTTAAAGTAAAAATGTTTAATGATGAATCTTATGCAATAGCTAAAATGGAAGATAATATAATTAAACATATAAAGAATATGGATGTATGCTTATCTATAGGCGGAGATAATTATTGTTACGGGGAGCAGCCTGCATTGTATGAAATAGATAAAAAAGTAAAAGCAGCAGGAAAGAAGTTAGTGTTATGGGGATGTTCTATAGGTGAAGAGGATATGTCGGAGAGAAAGTTAGGTGACTTAAAACAGTTTGATTTAATATTAGCTCGTGAAACTCTTACCTATAATATGTTGAAAAACAAGGGACTGAATAATGTTAAATTGTGTGCAGATCCTGCATTTACCATGGAGAAAGAAGAGTTGGAATTACCTAAAGGATGGCAAGAGGAAAATACAATAGGTCTTAATTTTAGTCCACTTGTATGGAATAGAAATAAGGATTCACAAGTTGCGGTAAGAGATTTAATTAATCATATACTAGATACTACAGATTCAACAATTGCCCTCACACCGCATGTTATGCAGGATGGGAATAATGATTATGAGGTTCTGCATACATATTATGAGGAATTTAAAAATACAGGTAGGGTAATTATATTACCAAACAATTTAAATGCAATACAATATAAAGGCTATATAGCTAGGATGCGATTCTTTATAGGAGCTAGAACACATGCCACGATAGCGGCTTACTCAAACTGTGTTCCAACTATGGTATTGGGATACAGTATAAAATCGAAGGGAATAGCTAAAGACTTATTTGGAGAAGAGAAATTAGTCTTAAATATAGAAGAAATATCTAATAGTAATAAATTAAAAGCTAAATTCGATGAGATGGTAAGAGAAGAAGATCAATTAAAACGAAAACTAGAGCAAACTATGCCTAATATTAAAAGAATGTCATATAAAGCGGTAGAATACTTACAAGAATTAGCTAAGTAAATCGAGGTTATATTATGAAAAAAAATTTATTATTTGTTATGCCTAGTCTATCTGCTGGTGGTGGAGAAAAAAGTCTGGTAAATTTACTATCCCAAATAGATTATCAGTTATATAATGTGGATTTATTTTTGTTTAACCATGAAGGTATATTTATGGAATTTGTACCAAAAGATGTACAAATTTTGCCTATACCAGAAGCATATAAGACGTTTACTTTACCTTTGTTTAAATCGGTCAAAGCATTTTTATTAAAAGGAGAAATATCACTAGCATATAATAGATGTATGTTCACTATGAAGAATAGAATAGGAAAAAATACATCGATAAAGGAACAATGCAGCTGGAAATATATTGCTAAGTCTTTAAATGAAATTGAGAAACAGTATGATGCTACTATAGGGTTCTTAGAAAAAACCGCTACATATTTTTGTGTAGATAAGGTGAAAGCACATAAAAAAATAGGATGGGTACACATTGATTATAATAAATTAGGAATGGATTCGAACTTTGATGTTTTGTACTTCAAAAAGCTAAACAATATAGTTACAGTATCGGAAGAGTGTGCCAACATTCTAAAAAATAGATTTCCTAATCAAAAAGATGAAATAAGTGTTATTTACAATATTGTATCACCGACAATGATACATAAAATGGCTAATCAAGAAAATAAGGATGTTTATGTTAAGCAAGATAATGAAATTATTATCCTTTCGATAGGTAGGTTGCACTATCAAAAAGGCTTTGAAATGGCTATAGAATCCTGTAAGAAATTAATAGATAAAGGATACAAAATAAAGTGGAATATTATAGGTGAGGGGGAAGAAAGAGAACAACTGACTAATTTGATAAAAGCAAATAAATTAGAAAATAATTTCAAATTGTTAGGGTTAAAATCTAATCCTTACCCGTATATAAAACAAGCAGATATTTATGCACAGACATCTAAATTTGAAGGGAAATCTATAGCAATTGATGAGGCAAAAATATTGAATAAACCTATACTTGTTACTGATTTTAGTACTGCGAAAGATCAAATTGACAACGAGATAAATGGATTAATTGTAGACATGAAACCAGAGGCTATTGCAGAAGGAATTGAGAGACTTATAAAAGATATAAAACTAAAGAAAACATTAGTAAGTAACCTTTCGAAAGAGAAATTAGGAACGGAAGAAGAAATATATAAGTTATATGAAATTCTATAATGGGTGAAGTTCATGAAAAAAAATATATTATTTATAATGAATAATCTAAATTGTGGTGGGGCTGAAAAAGCCCTAATTTCTTTATTGGAAGTTATAGATTATTCTAAATACAAAGTAGATTTATTTTTATTCAAGCATGAAGGAATATTTATAAATAAGTTACCAAAAGAAGTCACTGTATTACCAGAACCGATAAAATATAAATATTTTGATATGCCCATAAAAAAGTCTTTTACAGAATTAATAAAAATAGGAGATTTTAAAACGATATTTTCTAGAGGGGTATTAGGTTATCTGGCTAAGACAGAAACAAATGGGGCCATAATTGAACAAAAAATATGGAAATATATATCAAAATCGATAGGTGAAATCAATGGGGAATACGATGTAGCTATAGGATTCCAGGAAAAAAACCCTATATATTTCTGTGTAGACAAGGTAAAAGCGAAAAAAAAGATTGGATGGATACACACGGATTATAACAAATTAGGGATTGATTATAGCAAAGAAAAATTTTATTTTGGTAAACTGGATCATATAGTGACTGTATCAGAAGAGCTAGTAAATATTTTAAAAGAGAATTTTCCTGAACATGAACAAAAAATTGGGTGTATACATAATATAGTTTCTTCCAGAATGATAAGGAAAATGTCATTAGAGAAAGTTGATTTTAAAGAAGAGAACGATAGAAGTATATCATTAATTTCGGTAGGAAGATTGGCTAAAGAAAAGGGATTAGATATCTCTTTAGAAGCATTTAATATACTCATAAAAAAAGGGTACGATCTTACATGGTATTTGATTGGGGAAGGCAATGTAAGAGAAGAACTTGAAAGAATTATAAAGGAAGAAAAACTGGAGAAAAGAGTAAAATTATTAGGTGTAAAAGAAAATCCATATCCATACATAAAACAAGCAGATATATATATGCAAACATCTAGATATGAAGGTAAATCTATTTCTATAGATGAGGCAAAAATACTGGCAAAGCCAATATTAATTACTAATTTTGAGACAGCTAATAATCATATAAGAAATAATATCAATGGAGTAATTGCAGAGATGACCCCTATGTCAGTGGCAAATCATCTTGAGTTATTAATAAAAGAAGAAAAGTTAAGAAGTAAGTTTATCGATAATCTCAAGAAAGAAGAATTGGGGACAGAAGATGAAGTGGATCATTTGTATAACTTAATAAATGGTTAAATATAGCATTTAAAAATAAGTTAAATAATACATCCATTGGAGGTCATTATGTTAAGTCGGGTAAAAAAATCCTAAATGGTAAAATTAGGAATCATATCCCTTGAAGATTTAACAATAGAAGCGTGTGTGCAAAGAGTTATGAAGATAGGGAAAAATTGTAGTGGATTAGCTGGAAGTACAATTGACTATGCTCATTGTTGGCTAATAGAAATAGGTGATAATGTTACATTTGCCCCCAAGTATATCTCCTTGCACATGACGCCAGTACGAAACGATATTTAGATTATACAAAAATAGCGAAAATAAAAATAGAAGACAATGTATTTGTAAGAGCAAGGGCCTTAATTATGCCTGGGATTACAATAGGGAAAAATGCTATTATGGCTGCGGGAAGTGTAGTAACAAAATCAGTTCCAGAAGGGTACATTGTTGGGGGAAATCCAGCGGAAATTATAGGGAAAACAAAAGATTATATCAATAAGCACAAATTAAATCTAGAGACAGCACATCGTTATGATAAAAGCTGGACAATAGGTGAGAATATCACGCTAGATATGTGTACCAAAATGTCAGAAGCATTAGGTAGTACTGTTGGATATGTTAAATAAGTATTTAAATTATTTTTACATTGAAAGGGCAATATAAAGATGATATTTCAAATTTTGAGTTGCATTGTAATTTTTATTATTCTAATGATTATTACCATAGATGTAGTACCTGTAATAAAAGATTGGGTACTGAGAATTCATATGGGGAGATATGAGGATAAATCCATATGGAATAACACTATAACGAAAAAAGGGTCTAAGTGGTTACTAAACACACCAAAAATAAAAGTAACAGACAATACAAGATTAGTTGTATTAGATATGCTGAAAGGAAATTATACGAAAAGTACGATACAACATTGGCAAGAAGCATCATTAGTATTAGGTTTATCTGAGTATTTAAGACATAATGATGATAAGGAAATGAAATATGAGATTGAAAAATTTTTGAATTCAAAATTTGATAGTAGTGGTCAATGGCTAGAAAAACCTAAGCATATAGATGGAGCTATACTCGCTTACGCTATTATGAAGTTGGATCATATCGACATAAACAAATATAAAAAGGCATTAGATTATACATGGGAAATGATTAAAGATCATATAGGTGAAGACGGCACAGTAGAATATAGGAAGTTTATGAAGAGCTACAGATATGTAGATACTATAGGATTTATATGCCCCTTTTTAGTTTGTTATGGTACTAGATATAACGAGGAAGAATGCATAGATTTAGCAGTGAAACAAATTAGGGAGTATGAAAAGTACGGAATGTTACATAAACATTCGCTACCATGTCATGTCTACAAGATAGAGAATAAAGTCCCTCTTGGATTATATGGATGGGGAAGAGGTCTTGGTTGGTTTGCTATTGGTCTTATAGATGCTTGGAATGAATTGCCCCAAGATAGTAAATATAAATTATCACTTGAGGAGAGTGTTAAAAGGTTTGCGAAAACTGCAATGAGTTTTCAACAAGATAATGGAAGTTGGAATTGGACTGTAACTAGAAATGAGAGTAGGCCTGATTCTTCTGCTACAGCTACACTTGGATGGTTTATGTTAAATGCTTCAAAGATAGATGAAATTTCAAGTGAATGCATGGATAGTGTAGAGAGAGCTATGCATTATTTAATGCAAGTTACAAGAAAAGATGGAGCAGTTGAATTTTCCCAAGGAGATACAAAGGATATAGGAGTATATTCTACATTGTTTAATATTCTGCCTTTTACCCAAGGATTTTGTATGAGGAGCATTAATTTATATTTAAATAAAAATTAAGTATAAATAATGTATAAGATAGGTTTTTATAAATTAGATGGATATGTTAGGAAGTTAATAATTTTGGTTGAATGAAGTAAGACATGATTTCCCGCCAGTAGAGTAAAATCTGTGGTGCTTTTTTTATGGGAAAATGAAATAAAAAGGTGAAAGTAATAGATTATATGAGAAGTAAGCAAGGTTCATACAAAGGATGATTATAAATGAGAATAACAGTATTCACCCCAACGTATAACAGAGGATATATTATAGAGAAATTATACAGATCATTACAGGAGCAAACGTATAGAAATTTTGAATGGTTAGTCATTGATGATGGATCAAGTGATAATACAGAGGAATTATTTAAAGTGTGGAAATTAGAAGAAAATTCATTTTCCATACGATACTATAAAGTTGAAAATGGAGGAAAACATAGAGCAATTAACAAGGGTGTTGATTTGGCTGAAGGAGAAATGTTTTTTATCGTAGATTCCGATGATCATGTTACGGAGGATGCATTAGAAAGTATAGTAGAATGGGAAAATAGTTTGGAGGATAAAAAATTATTTTGTGGTGTTTCTGGTAATAGGGGAGGGAGCAGTAAGGATTTTTTAGGAACAACGTTTAAAGGTGAATATGTTGATGCAACTTCACTTGAACGGAATAAATACAATATAACAGGAGATAAAGCTGAAGCCTTTTATACCGATATACTAAGGAAATACAAGTTTCATGAGTTTGAAGGGGAAAAATTTATGACAGAGGCTACGGTATGGAATCGGATGGCTTATGAAGGTTATAAAATAAGATGGTTTAATAAGACAATATATATATGTAATTATTTAGAAGATGGTTTAACAAAAAATATGAGGGATATATTTGCTAAAAGTCCGAAAGGTACCGCATATTACATAAATCAGCAAATTGAATTTTATAAGTGTGGCCTGAAAGGGAAATTATCCTATTATAATTTATATTATGATTTTGTTAAGTCTAATTTAAATGTAAAGAAAGCCGCAGAGCATTTGGGGATTCATTCGTTTACTTTAATATCAGCTATCTTGTTGGCTACATGTAAAAAATCTATATCAAGAAGGTTTTAATATGAGAGTAAAAAATTCCCTAATTAATATATCTGCTGGAATCGGAAATCAAATCATTGTCACATCTTTAAGCTTTATTTCAAGAACCGTATTTATCAATAATCTGGGCATTGAATATCTAGGTATAAATGGATTTCTTACTAATATACTTTCTATGCTTTCGTTAGCGGAGGCAGGAATAGGTGCTAGTATAATGTACAGTCTTTATAAGCCGGTCGCAGAAAATGATCAAGAAAAAATCAACATACTTATGAGATTGTATCGGAAAGCATATATGGTAATTGCCTTGATTGTCTTGTTACTCGGTTTGTCCTTAATGCCGTTTCTTGGATACTTTATTAAAGATTCGAATGTTGAAAATATTCATTGGATTTACCTTATATTTTTATTCAATACAGTTGCTCCTTATCTGTACATGCATAAGAATTCGTTTTTAAGTGTTTCTCAGAAGGGCTATATTGTAACAGGAATATATTCCATATCTTCAATTGTATCTGCTTGTCTCAAAATTGGAATACTTCACTTTACAAAAAATTATATTTTATATTTAGTTATCGACAGTATGATAACAGTTACTACTAGCATTGCTTTGGCAATCATAGTCAACAGGATGTACCCGTTTTTAAAAGATAAAGTTTCGGGTGTATTAGATGCTGAAACTAAAGATAAAATTGTTAAGAATGTGAAAGCAATTGTGTTGCAAAACATAGGAAATTACTTAGTATTAGGTACCGATAACATTATCATATCTTCATTTATTAGTGTAGCAGCAGTTGGACTGTATTCTAACTACAGTATGTTAATAGACATTTGTAGGAATTTTACTTATCAAATTTTTAATAATACATACCATAGTGTAGGGAATTTAGTAGCAAAAGAAAGTATAGAGAAGGTTTATAGTGTGTATAAGGTCTATATGCTTTTGAATTTTTGGTTATACTCATTCTTCTCTATATTATTATGTATTATAATGGAGCCCTTTATCACTTTATGGATTGGATCAGAGTATCTTATGAGTAAAAGTGTGTTGTTTGTATTAGTAATTATTTTTTATGAAAGAGGCATGAGGAACTCCATAACAACTGTGAAAACTACAGCGGGTGTTTTTCATGAGGATAGATATGCACCTTTGTTTCAAGCTGCTGTCAACCTAGCTTTTTCTATCGTACTAGTTAAATATCTGGGGATAATGGGTGTATTTCTTGGTACCCTTTTAAGTGTGATTACTGTTCCTTTCTGGCTTACCCCTTATTTAGTATACAAAAATGTATTTAATAGGCCTGTAATGGATTATTTCTTAAAATACGCCTACTACGCAGCAATAGGCATAGGAACGTATTTTATTACAAGTTTTGCGAGCAATTTCACGTTATCAAGCAATTTCTTGGAGTTATTGTTAAAGGGAATCATATGTATCATAGTTCCTAATGTGATTTATATATTGATTTTTCATAAAACAACGGAATTTAAATATTTATTTGGGATTATTAGAGGGATTTCA
The DNA here is from genome assembly GCF_000482345.1 of Bacillus sp. UNC437CL72CviS29. Taxonomy (NCBI): domain Bacteria; kingdom Bacillati; phylum Bacillota; class Bacilli; order Caryophanales; family Bacillaceae; genus Bacillus; species Bacillus sp. UNC437CL72CviS29. Next base: position 111,730 of record NZ_AXVB01000011.1, read on the forward strand.
CAAAAGTTATTAAAAAAATTTAAGTTAAATAAGGGGATTCCCTCCTAATTCGAATCAAAGTGTTGTTATATGCTATTAACACGTGTTTTAAGGGGAAAATTCAAGAGCTATAAGCTATGGAATGAAAGGATCCTTTTTATTGTTAGAGTTCATATACCCAATCTATTTAAGCTATAGAAGCATAATATATAGAAAAAAGGAAGTGGGAATATGGACGTAAACTTAAATGCGAATCTTGGGGACCTTAATGATGTAGATGTAACAACAGCATCTCCTACTCATGGTGATGTATTAACTTATGATGGCCCAAAAGCACACTGGTCTCCAAAAAAGGTACCAGTTTCAAATGCAGAGGACGTTTCAAATTCATATATATTAGAATTGGTAAGATGGAATATTAAAAACGATGGTACCAATTCTGTTGCCACTACAAAGGGGATAAATGATGCTTTGGTTTGGGCTAAGTCCCAAGGATACAATCATGTTATAATACCGAGCGGCATATATAAGTTGAAAATTGACAATACATCATTCTCGTGTATTGCCATACCAAGCGGCTTACATTTTGAAATGTCGGGAGAGTGTGTCTTACAACTGGAAACTAATTCGTCACCCTGGTATCGAGTATTTGATATTAAGGGAGTTAAAAATGTGAAAATTTCTGGTGGGAAAATAGTCGGAGATAAAAAAACACATATTTACGAAATAGGTGTGAAATTTGTAAGAGGAGGAGTGAATACTGACGGTTCATTGAATAATAATCCCAATTTTATCCGTAGTGAAATAGTGGACAGATATGAGAATCCTGGGCTCCTTAAAGCTTTTAGACTATGGTCTATCTCTGGAATAAACACCACAGCATACAGTTTTTATCAATATAAAGATACTGTTGCAATTGGCACGCTAGTCGGTTCTAGAACAAACGGTCAATTTGCTCCTGCATCTTCGACTGGGAGAGGTTGGTTCGCTCCAATAGAAGATGCTAATAAAATGATTTTTGTTATTGATATTACGTCTTCACCTTTAAGCGATGCCCAAATTGCAAAAATAAATGCAAAAGTGGACAGCCAGAATTACACTCATGAGTGGGGACAAGGAATAGAAATAAGGGGCTCAAACTTTGTGGAGATAGATTGTGTAGAAATAAGCAATTGTACAGGGGATGCCATTTCAACAGGCTGGTTAGAATATAAGATTAATCCAGCTGATTATACACAGGAACAGATGGGTTCGCATATTTACATTCATAACTGTGATATTCATAACTGCAGAAGGCAAGGGATTACTCTCGGTGGTTCAAATGACACTTATATTTTTGAAAATAAAATTTATTCAATTGGTAAAGCTGATGACGGCATTACAACCGATGGCATTGCCCCGATGTTCGGAATAGATATCGAATCCATGTGGTCTGAAAGTAACATACCGACATGGCGACCTGAATTGAATCAATCGGGGTTTGAATTGAATACTAGAATTTATATTTATAATAACTATATTTCTAATAATGCTCGTGGACATTTTGTAAATGCAGACGGCATTCATATAGTTTTGGAAAATAATATATTTGAAGGATATAACATAGGGGGAATTAGTTCTTATCAGAATAACTGGTATGTCAAATACATTCACAACACTTTCATTGGATGTGAACTCGTTGTGAAAGGGGATAATTTTGTCAATGGGGCTATATGTAATAACGGTAATATCAAACTGCAGGATATCCGAGGAGCCGTCATTCAAAATTGCCAGATAAAAAATGGTTTATTTTACGGTTCAAGCATCTATGGATATTTTGGCAGCCCTACTGTAAATGTCGCTAATGGAATGTTTTCCTATAGTACTCCACATGGAATGGGGAATGGTGCGAAAATATGTTTTGAACAATGGGTTGGCAAAGTGCCAACTGGAATTAGTGTGGATAAACTCTACTATACGATTAACGTAACGGCAACAAGTTTTCGAGTATCTGAAACATTGAATGGACCACCAATGGTCATAACTGACGCTGGAAAAGTCGGATTTAATATAAGCAGGTATGATTATGGCAGATGCTATATTTCGGACATCACAGTTGAAAGAGAGTGGCGAAGTGATAATGCGGTAACACAAAACTTTTCAGTGCTTTTGACAGGTGGAGTCATTAAGAATATTACCGTCAAGAATTATGATGTTAATATTAAGCCACCTGCTAATTATGGTGGTCGCCCTATTGCTATAGAAGGTCTCATTTTAATAGAAGGGGCCGCAGATTTGGAATGTTGTAACCTTAGTAACGGTAAATTTATAAGAGCAAAAACAAGCAGAATAGGTGGGGATATATCTTTTGGTTCCAATAATGCCCAATATACGCGAAAAATTAATGCGGATAATTGTTTGTTTCAAAATGTTGGTATAAACTTCGAAGGGAATATTGTTCATAGTTGTAACACATTTCTAAATTCTGTTATTAGGAAGACTGATAATCCTGCTGTTTCTATCATTACGCACAGCTATTTAGAAGACACTCTTCTTAGTTTACATTGGTTAACTAGGGAAAAGGCGATGACTGTAGTCAAATGTGTATTCAATAATGTATCTAGTGATATAAGCACGGCCACTAGATTGATAGATAATACTATCATCAACTGAATATGGAAAGAAAAAAACCGCTATATTTGTATAAAAATATAGCGATTTTATTATTGAGTTTAGGCGTCTGATCTTCAGGGAACGGGGAAGTGTATTTATAGCATACTGAATGAAGTTCATAGCAGAATGTAAGTTACGAATTGATTTCATTTTATACAAGAGTATGGTTGAATTAGAAGAATCCCCTAAAGGTAGTTGGAAGGTTATAGCCTCGTTCTGTAGGAAGCGCCTCAAAAAATTTTCGATAGGAGTATAATTACTTATGAAAAGGCTTTTTGATTTGTTCGTTTCTTTGTCATTATCGATGTTGTTTTCATTTCTTATTATAATAGTAGCAGTTTTAGTTAGAGTTAAGCTAGGTTCCCCTATCCTATTTAAGCAACAACGCCCAGGATTACATGGTAAGCCTTTTTTTCTGTATAAGTTTAGAACTATGACTGATGAGACAGATAGCGAGGGGAATATGCTGCCTGATAATGTAAGACTTACTAAGTTCGGTAAATTTCTTAGAAAATATAGTTTGGATGAGTTGCCACAGTTAGTTAATGTTATAAAAGGGGATTTAAGTTTGGTGGGTCCTAGACCATTATTGATGGAATATTTGGAGCTATATACAGAAGAACAGGCTAGGCGGCACAATGTAAGACCAGGAATTACAGGGTGGGCTCAAGTGAATGGAAGAAACGCAATTTCATGGGAAGAAAAATTCGATTTTGATGTGTGGTATGTGAAAAATCGTACTTTTTTTCTTGATATGAAAATTTTGTTATTGACGGTGAAGAAGGTATCTAAATCGGAAGGCATTAACCAAGTTGGGCATGTAACTATTGAGAAATTTACTGGTACTAAGGACTTTTGAGGAGGTGAAATGAATGCAAATAATCATGATTGGGGCAGGTGGTCATAGTAAGGTTATCCAAGATATTATACTATCATCATATGGGAATTATGAAATTATTGGTCGATTAGATGATATGTATGAACAATTAAGAGTTGAGGATGGCGTATATTTTGGACCTATTTCTGCAGCTAGAAAATTAATGAATGAACATACAGATGTAAGGTTCGTGGTAGCTATAGGAAATAACAGAACACGAAAACGAATTATGGAGCAGTTAGAGATTCCCAGTCATCGTTATGTGACGCTTATACATAAGCAAGCTATCGTTAGTTTAAGTGCAAAGATTGGAGCTGGTACGGTTATTATGCCAGGTGCAATTGTTAATGCAGATGTTGAAATTGGGAATCACGTTATTGTCAATTCAGGCGCTATTATTGAACATGATAATAGGGTAAAAGATTTTGCACATATTTCCCCCAATGCTGTACTTACGGGATCTGTTACTGTAGGAACAGGAGTACATATAGGAGTAGGAGCTAATGTAATTCCCAATATTACAATTGGTGACTGGTCCATTATCGGTGCCGGGGCAACAGTAATCTGTGATATTGCAGCAAATTGTACAGCAGTGGGCGTTCCAGCTAGAGTAATAAAAAAAGAACTGTAGGATGGTGTTTAAAGTGGTATATTCACAGGAAAAAACAAGAATCTATCTCTCCGCCCCACATATGAGCGGTAATGAACAAAAATATATAAAAGAAGCATTTGATATGAATTGGATCGCTCCACTTGGCCCAAATGTGGATGCATTTGAAAGCGAGCTTTCATCTCACGTGGGAGTTCGTGATGCAGCTGCAGTTAGTTCAGGAACCTCTGCTATTCATTTAGCGCTGCGTTTATTGGATGTAGAAGATGGTGATACGATATTTTGTTCAAGTCTTACTTTTATAGCAAGTGCAAATCCAATTTTATATTTAGGTGCTACACCGGTGTTTATTGATTCAGAGCCTGAAACATGGAATATGTCACCACAAGCTTTAGAATGTGCATTGCATGATGCAAATGAAAAGGGAATGCTGCCAAAAGCGGTAATTGTTGTAAATCTATATGGACAAAGTGCTAAAATGGATGAAATTCTCTCATTATGTAATAAATATGAAGTTCCAATAATTGAGGACGCAGCAGAATCACTTGGTTCTTACTACAAAGGTAAGGCGAGTGGAACATTTGGGAAGTTTGGGATTTATTCGTTTAACGGAAATAAAATCATTACAACCTCAGGTGGAGGAATGCTTGTATCTAATGATGTTGAGGCATTAAGAAAAGCAAGGTTTTTAGCTACTCAGGCAAGAGATCCTGCCCCACATTATCAACACAGTGTAATAGGATATAACTATCGAATGAGTAATGTTTTGGCAGGTATAGGTAGAGCACAGTTGCAAATTCTCCAAGATAGGGTACAGGCAAGAAGAAAAATATTTGATAGATACTATCAAGAATTATCTCATATTCCAGGTGTACAGTTTATGCCTGAGTTAGAGGATACTTATTCAAATCGATGGCTTACGGTTCTTACTATAGATGAAGAAAAAACAGGAGTATCGATTCAGGAATTACTGAAACACCTGGAAAATGAAAATATTGAGGCACGCCCTGTTTGGAAGCCTCTTCACATGCAACCCCTATTTAAGGGAACAACTTATTACCCTCATAGTGATTGCGAAGATATTGCTAGAAAATTATTTGAAACTGGATTCTGTCTTCCATCTGGATCAGGTATGACAGAAAAAGATCAGACAAGAGTTATTACATGTATCAAAAATGCGTTGACAATAAATGTTGGTATATAAAAAGAAACAATAAGAGAATTTTAATAGGATATAGGTTAATGGACTAGGAGGATTCAATATCTAATTTAGTTCGGTTTTTGTGAAATTTCATTTTGTGGAAATAAACCTCTTTTGAATGAAAGTCAAGGCAATCCCTATAGAGAGCGAAATAGTAAGCGTACATAATTTTGTGGTAAATACGAATTATGTTTTTGGTTAGCATTATCAATGGTGAACGCATATTATATGACCTCCTTAGTAAAAATGGTATAACTATAGAAAGTTACTTGCCTTTTGTTCAAGTATAAAGAAACAGCTATGTTGAATAACATGGCTGCTTCTATTAAAGCAGCAGAGGAATATAAAATATGTTTTTTAATTAGCATGTTTATACTAAACTATATAAAATATCATAGCACAAAAATTATGTTAATATCAAAAAAATGAAAAAATATGGAGATAAAGCCATTTATTTGCAAGATATAATTTTATTATTCATTTTTTAATTATCCAAAAAAGAGGGGTTAACATTTAATATTTGGAGTATATAGATACTTGACAATACAATAGTGAAATGATAACCTGGGTTTATATTCTTTATAAAGAATATAAATACTTTATTGATATATTAAATTTATCTATTTTTATTTGAATCAACAAACAAATACATAATACTTTTTAGCGAAAATAAGAAAATTATACCCTTGTTCTTTTTTTGAATATCAAAATTAGAAGGCGAGGGTTTATTTATAAGGTAGATAGCCTGAAAATTTCAACTTTAAAATCTGTTATGCGGAAACACGGTAGTTTGAGAAAGGATTTTTCCGGTATATAAATAACGTTTTATTGATATATCTGGTAATTATCTTATTTATCGGGTTTGCCCTTACTTGTTTCGTAGCGGGAGGAAAGAAATGAGCGCAATAGCTGGAATTTATCATTTAAATAGGGAACCCATACCGTTTGAGCATAGCAATGGAATCATGTCAGCTTTATCTCGTTATCCAGCCGATAGTACCAATACGTGGCACAAGGAAAATATTTTTTTGGGTGCCCATATGAAATGGATAACACCCCAATCTATCAACGAACAATTACCTTATTATGATTATGAAAAGCAATTGGTCATAACGGCTGATGCTATTATTGATAATCGCGATGAATTATTTGATAGATTACAAGTGGAACAGGCACTTAGAAGGGAGATGCCTGACAGTAAGCTGATTTTATTGGCTTATCAAAAGTGGGGGGAAAATGCGCCGAAATATTTGATTGGCGATTTTGCTTTTATGATTTGGGACGAAAGAAAACGCTTACTTTTCGGTGCGCGTGATTTTTCGGGAAGCAGAACATTTTACTTCTTCCGTAATCAAAATCGATTTGCCTTTTGTACCAGTATAGGACCACTATTTTCCTTACCTTACGTCGGGAAGGATTTAAATGAGCAGTGGTTAGCTGAATATTTAGCGATACCTAATATGCTTGATACGATAGATGCTTTTTCTACAGTCCATAAAAATATAGAACAAGTACCTCCTTCTCATACTATTTCTGTAGTCGATGGAAAAGTTAGTATTTCGAAATATGACGTGTTATTTGTAGGAGAGAAGTTGCATCTCAAATCAAATCAAGAGTATGAAGAGGCATTTCGGGACGTATTTGAAAGTGCAGTGACATCAAGATTGCGTACGCACCGTAATGTTGGTTCCCATTTAAGTGGAGGATTAGATTCAGGTGCTGTTGCTAGCTTTGCTGCAAGAGCCTTGCAAAAGGAAAATAAAAAATTATATACATACAGCTCTGTACCTGCAGAAGGATTTATTGATTGGACTCGTAGTCATATGGTTGCAGATGAGAAGCCGTTTATCCAATCTACAGTACAGCATGTAGGGAATATTACGGATCATTATTTGAATTTCCCAGGGAGAAATTCATTCTCTGAAATTGATGATTGGCTTGATATTATGGAAATGCCCTATAAATTCTTTGAAAATTCTATTTGGGTAAAGGGAATTTATGAAAAAGCCCAGCAACAAGGAGTTGGAGTGCTCTTAAATGGAGCGAGGGGGAATTTTACCATCTCTTGGGGACCAGCTCTAGATTATTATGCAGTTTTACTTAAAAAGTTCAAATGGTTCCAACTTTATCATGAAATCGACTTATACGGTAAAAGTATTGGAGTCAAAAAGTCACGAATACTGAAAGTCGTAGGACAGAAGGCATATCCATCTATAAATAACATGTTCTCTCCACAACAGCAATATGAGTTGCCGACGTTAGTCAATCCAGAACTTGCAAAACGTACTGATGTATTCAACAAACTGGAGGAACATGGTGTTAAAGTAACGGGGGCTTCTATACCTAACATATATGAAATAAGGCAGAAACATTTTGAGCAGTTAAATTTATGGAATACCACTGGTACAAGTGGTACAAAACTTTCCTTGCGCTATGGCTTGCAGGGGCATGATCCGACGAATGACTTACGAGTAATTCGATTTTGTTTATCTCTACCACTCGAACAATTTGTTCAAAATGGCTTAAATCGGGCACTTATCCGAAGATCTACAAAGGGATTGCTTCCTGACAAAGTAAGGTTGAATCAACGTGTGCGAGGGATACAGGCTGCCGATGTGATTCATCGCATGATTCCTTCATGGAAAATGTTTATCGAGGAACTAAAACAGCTTAGCACAGATCCTGTAGCTTCTAACTTTTTTAATATGGAAATCATTAAGAGTGCGATTTTGAAAATTCAAGGAGAACCACAGCCAGAAAACGTGTTTGATCCTGATTTTAGAATTTTAATGCGCAGTCTTATCGTTTATCGATTTATCAAGAAATTTATTTGAAGGGAGGTGAAACTATGAAACAAGAATGGCAATCACCAGTATTAGAAGTGCTTGATATCAACATGACAATGGCTGGACCTGGAAAACGAATTGTTGACCAAGTGTTTGAAGATGAGGATGAGCAAGGCACACTTAGCCACAGCTAATGCACTAATATTTAAATGAGATTTATATGCTTTACAGCCCTTATATAGTTTAACAACGGTATAAGGGTTTTTTCTAATCAATTTTTCAACTAGGTGGAGTGAGAAAGATGATACATACTGTAAAGAAAGTGGTTTACAAAGCCTTCGGATTAACCCTATTAAGTGAGATTCCTCTGCCGGAATTGCCTCAATTAAACAATTATGAAAATGAAGTAGACGTCAGAATCGAAACTGCAGATTTGTCCAAGTTATGGAAGGAGTTATCCTCCAAAAAGTCAGCATTCGTAGTCGAAGAAGAATTAGTTATGTTTCAAATCCCCGAAACAGCCACGTTTTGTATTCAAAATGGAGAAAAAATTATCGTTTCACCTATGGAAGGATCTGACCAAGATAAGATTAGGCTTTATATTCTTGGAACTTGCATGGGCGCATTATTGATGCAAAGAAAAATACTTCCCTTGCATGGAAGTGCAATAGCCATCAATGGGAAGGTATATGCTTTTGTAGGAAGATCGGGAGCTGGAAAGTCAACTCTTGCATCAGCTCTCTTGAGCAAGGGATATCAACTTTTAAGTGATGATGTAATTGCGGTATCTCTTTCTGAGGATAATATTCCTTTTGTTACACCCTCTTATCCACAACAAAAGTTATGGAAAGAGAGTCTTGATCAATTTGGAATGGAAACAACGCATTATCAGCCTTTATTTGAAAGAGAGACCAAATATGCTGTACCAGTGTCGTCAAGCTTTTTCAATGAGCCGTTACCGCTTGCGGGTGTATTTGAATTGGTGAAAACGGAAAATGAGAATGTTGAAATTCAGCGTATTGAAGGATTAGAAAGGTTACGTACATTGCTACGCCATACATATCGAAATTCATTAATCCCGCGATTGGGGATGATGGAATGGCATTTTATGAACTCTACAAATATTGTAAATAAGGTGGAGATGTTTCAATTAAGGCGCCCTATTTCAAAGTTTACGGCGCATGATTTAGTATCCACAGTCCTAGAGTCTTTAAAAGAGGAGGAAAAATAATGATTACTAACAAAAAAATTTCATTAAACAGTTTTATCGTACAGGGTCAAGAAAATGTAGTGAGTGATATGGATGGAGAGAAAGTGATGATGAGCATCCATAATGGAAAATACTACAATTTAGGAGGGATAGGCGGTGAAATTTGGGAGTTAATAAATGAATTGATATCAGTTAATCAATTGGTCAATGTATTAATGTCCCGATATATGATTGAAGAGGCAGAATGTCAGGAACAAGTACTCTCTTTCTTGAATCACTTGTATGCAGAAGGATTAATCTTGGTTGGGGATAAAAATTGATTTATAGCTGAATGTTTCAGATTTAATAGATTAGGAGTAGGATCGATGAATATCATAAATAAAGCAAAAGCTTTCTTATCGTTCGATATGGGAACAAAATTATTACTTATAGAAGCTTTCTTTTATTTAGGTTGGGCTCGTATTCTTAAAAGTATACCGTTTTCTAAAGCTGCTCCTATATTAGGAATTCATATGGCAGAAACGTCTTTAAGCTATGATGAGTCGGAAAAGATTACGTTAAGGAAAATTTCTCAAGCAGTGCATATGATGAGCCGTTATACATTTTGGGAAAGCCAATGTCTTGTTAAAGCTATCGCTGCAATGAAAATGTTGGAGAAGCGTCAAATTGAAAGCACCCTTTACTTGGGGACCGCGAAAGATGAGACAGGAAATATGATTGCCCATGCGTGGTTACGTAGCGGGCCCTTTTATATTACTGGCGTAGAAGAAATGAAGAGATTTACTGTTGTTAGTAAATTTGCAAAAAGGATAGGGTAAAAAAATCTTGAAGGAGAATGAGATGGATACCGGTTGTAATCTTGATTTGAGCCATTTGCCTAAAGAACTAAAATTGTTACTTGAAATTATAAAGAAGGAAGATAAAGAGATACAAACAATCCCAAAAGATTGGTTTATCGATATTGATTGGAACAAATTTCTGAAATTGGCGCTGCATCATCGCATGTATGCCTTCATTTATACAAAAATGAAGAATATCGATAATCAACTCATTCCTTCGCATGTTGTACAAGTGTTAAGTACATACTTTAAAAGGAATACATTTCATATGCTTCATTTAAGTGGAGAAATGGGAAAGATAAGCAAATTATTTGCCGAAAATCAGCTCCGGCTCCTATTTTTGAAAGGACCTATTCTTGGGGTAGATTTATATGGAGATATTTCTCTTAGAACATCTGGGGATCTGGACGCTCTTGTTCCTATAGATGATCTTGAAAAAGTAAATGAAATACTTGTAAAGAATGGTTATGTCAAAGAGGAAGATTTTCCAACAGTTATGAATGAATGGAAGTGGAGACGCCATCATACAACTTATATGCATCCAATGAGTAAGGTGAAATTGGAGATTCATTGGCGTCTACAACCAGGCCCTGGAAAGGAACAAAACTTTGATGAGTTGTGGGGACGAAAAAGAATGAGCCCTATTACGAATTATCCTGTCTATTTTCTAGGTAGAGAGGATTTGTTTATGTTTCTTGTGACTCATGGGACTAGGCATGGTTGGTCCAGGCTTCGATGGTTAACAGACATTGACCGTATGGTAAGGCAAGAAATAGATTGGAAAGAACTTACTGTTCTGTTGAAAAGATATGGATGCAAGCAGTTAGTAGGTCAGGCGCTTATTTTATCTTCCGAGCTTTTAGATACTCTTATAATAGAAGAAGAGGCAAAAGTATTAATGTCAGGGAGAAGGGTAACGCAGTTAGCGCAGCTTGCTATATATTACTTGGAAAATATGATTAACTTGCATACAGATCCCGTTCCAGAAGAAGTTTCAAAATATCATGAGCGATATTTATATTTGTTAAAAACAAGCTCTCAAAAGCTACTGTTTCATCTTAGCTGGTTATACCCTTACCCTCAGGATGTGGAAACTTTACCACTACCAAAACAATTGCATGTTTTGTATTTTCCTTTGCGGCCAGTTTTATGGGCTTGGAGGAAAACGAGATACCGTAAGGAGATGTAAAAATGAGAAATATTTTATACTTTACAAAGCAGTTATACTCTTTTACTGGAAACATTCTCATTATTAATCTCTTGGGAATGGTATCTGTCAGTCTTGTAGAAGGAATCGGTATTTTATTATTAATCCCTATGCTAAGTATTAGCGGGATTGCGAATATGAACGAAAAAGCAAGCCCACTTTCAGGAGCTTTGGGATTTTTAAGTGATTTTCCGGCAACTTTAGGGTTACCACTTGTATTAGGGATCTATATCGTATTGGTTGTGGGACAAGCTGTTTTGCAAAGTAATATAACGATTCGCAATGCGAAAATTCAGATACGTTTTATTAATCACTTGAGACTGGAAACGTATCGTGGATTGTTGCAGGCCAATTGGAGTTTTTTTGTGAAAAAAAGAAAGTCGGATCTTATTAACTCTTTAACGACGGAATTAGGGCGTGTTAGTGCAGGTACTAACTTATTTTTACAATTGCTTACTTCGTTGATTTTCACATTCATACAGATTGGCCTTGCTTTTTGGTTATCCGCAGATATAACACTCTTTGTACTATGTTGCGGTGTAGTGCTTGCCTTTTTTTCCCGAAGATTTATTAAGAAATCGAAACGGTTAGGTGGCCGGACCTCAGAGAATTCAAAAGCCTATCTTGCAGGCATAACGGATCATTTTAATGGGATTAAGGATATAAAGAGCAACCTCCTAGAACAATCTCGTTATATGTGGCTACGTAATTGGACGGAAGATGTGGAACGTGAACAGCTTGCATATATTAAGGTGAGAAATAATTCCCAGCTTTTTTATAAGATCGCATCAGCGATTTCCATAGCCCTCCTGATTCTGCTATCGGTCAAGTTGTTCCGGACACAGACTGAGCAATTATTATTAATTATTCTTATATTTTCTCGATTGTGGCCGCGATTTTCAGGTATACAATCCAATATGGAGCAAATTGCAGCGAATCTGCCTGCTTTTAAAGCTTTGCTGGACTTACAGGAAGAATGTAAGAAAAGTATAGAATTGCAAGATGTAGAACAAAATTATAATTTTTTGAAGCCTATTCAGATAGAGCAATCTATTGAGTGCCGCAATATCTCTTTCCGTTACAATAAACAGGATTCTATATATGCCCTGGAAAATATCAATTTGAGTATTCCATCCAATTGTATGACGGCCATCTCAGGGCGTTCTGGTGCTGGAAAAAGTACATTGATCGATATTGTAATGGGGCTTCTTCAGCCAGAGAGCGGTCAATTATTAATAGATAATAAACCGTTAACGAGTAAAAATCTATTGTCATTGAGGAAATCAATTAGCTATGTTTCTCAAGATCCATTTCTATTCAATGCTAGTATAAGGGATAATTTGAGAATGGTTGAGCCAGATGCGAGTGAAGAGCAAATCTGGGAGGCATTGGATTTTTCCGCTTCTGCTGAGTTTGTCAGTAGGCTTCCACAGGGATTGGATACACTTATCGGCGATAGGGGGGTTAAACTCTCAGGAGGGGAACGGCAACGACTTGTTCTTGCGAGAGCGATACTTCGGAAACCTTCTATTTTAGTATTAGATGAGGCAACAAGTGCGTTGGATGCTGAAAATGAAGCGAAAATACAAGAAGCATTGGAAAGATTGAAAGGAAGCATGACAATTATTGTCATTGCACACAGATTATCTACTATACGTAAAGCTGATCAAGTGATTGTAATGGATCAAGGGCAAATTATTCAAAGTGGCGGTTTTACTCAATTAGCAAAAGATAAAAGTGGGTTGTTTAGTAGCCTACTTGGTCAACAGGCTAAGATAAACATTTAAATATGGCCAGTTACAATTATTTTTTATAATCTTAAGGAATACACTGCCTTTACTTTTTTCGGATCGGTAACATAATTTGATTATTTATGATTTGGGGGATAATTGGTATTTGTGTACTGGTCTTTTTATGGAAATATAAGCTCAATTTAATTATGTGTACAGTATAAAAGTGAAAATACTTTTTGTAATTATTAATATACCATCTATATACATGTATAAATATTCGTGTTATGATTGAACATGGAACCTGATTTTATTTATACCATATAACAAAAAGCAGCGAGACCCCTTGTTTTTAGGACGAGGGGTCTTTTCTATTTTCATTTTAGATAATGAGATTTTTCTATATAATTCTCTTTTAAGGATAGTTAGAATTTCATAAGAATATTTATTATAAGCTGTTTAAATGAAAGAATTAAATATACCTCTAGATCATGTGAAAAAACACCAATATTGGAGTGGGAAAAGCTCTCCAGCAATTATGATTAAACGTAATGGTTGGAATGCTTTTTTAAATGAGGCAAAAGATTATTATGATGAAAATAGTGGAAATCAGAATCAAGCAAAGAACAGTATAATGAATATTGCTACTATGAAGATGAATATTAATAGTATTTAAATATAATAAAAAATGGATGTTTTAGAAATAGAAATGGCGATCTTAAAATTTGTAGATGGCGTAATCTCATTAGCACAAGAGCTCTTAAAAACGGTAATACAATTTATTGATTTTGTAACTAATACTTATACAATTATCTATATGAGTAATGTGTAAAAAATAAAAAAGAATCCCAAAGGCATAAGGAATTCTTTTTTATTTAACAGATAAACAAGAAAAAGCCACAATTTCTTATTAATTATATTTTATTTTTATGTATTGCTAAATAGATTTAAAAGAATTTATATGCAGTATTGGATATTTATGTAATAAATATGCCTTTTGTGATAATATTTTATAGAACTGGTATTAAAGGCTAATCCATAAAGATGCATTTTTTATAAAGTATAGTGTTCTAGATTGCGAATCTTAATTTCTAGATATAACATTTAAGATAATATAAGAAAAATGAAGAAATTTGTAGAAATTTGTAGAAAATTAAGGTCATAATGGTAAAAATCAGTAAATATTAAATTTTTCTTTCTTATTTTTGTCCTTTATAATGAGCTATGAATACGACACATAAGGCAAATAATGTATATTGCCTTTCCCTAACTTTGATATACACCCTTTTTCCAACCTCCGTGTGAATTGCTATTATTTTGTTATACCGATTTTAGCGAAGGGAAAAGGGTGTATCTTTTTTGTATGAATAGTTCTAATAAATATTTTGGGTAGAAAGCATTTCTTGTTTTTCGTGACAAAAACAATAGAGAATGGGATAATAAGGACAGTATGTTGGTGGTATGACCAATTTGATATATGAGGAGAGAGTAATATGCTAGATATAGGGCAGATTAAAGAAATTATTCCACATCGTTATCCATTCTTACTTGTTGATCAAATTCTAGAAGTAGAAGAAGGAAAGCGTGCGGTTGGAATTAAAAATGTAACGGCAAATGAGGAATACTTTAATGGACACTTTCCAGATTATCCTGTGATGCCAGGTGTACTAATTGTAGAAGCATTAGCGCAGGTGGGTGCTGTTGCGGTATTAAAAAAAGAGGAGAATCGTGGGCGCCTCGCATTCTTTGCTGGTATTGACAACTGCCGCTTCAAGCGTCAAGTACGCCCGGGTGACCAACTTCGTTTAGAAGTGGAAATGACACGTGTACGTGGACCAATTGGAAAAGGGAAAGCAGTTGCAACTGTAAATGGTGAAATTGCTTGTGAAGCTGAGGTTACATTCGCGCTTGGTGATAAAAAAGAATAGATATTCTTTATTCTAGGAGATGAATGAAAAGGACTATCCTCATTTGTCTCCTTTTCTAATGAAAAAAGGGCGAGTTTATTTGTAACTTGTGCAATTAAAATTTTATTATCATACTATTAAGATGTTAAATTTGCAACGGATGCATAATTAGAAATGAATTTTATAATTTAGGGTAGGGTCATTATTTTTGAAAAAGGTAACTTTCATAATAGTGCTGATTTAGAGACAGTATTCTCGCATTATAGTATTGAAGCTGTCATGCAGTTTGTTTTTGTCATAACGAGTTTGATTTATCGTGTTAGTCAAGTCATTCTGTTACAAGTAATGTTGTAGCGACTTTTCAAGTTTTAAAAATGATGATCAGATATCCAATTATACATTTTGTTTTTTCATCATTTATATCAGTTCACGGTATGCCTTATAAAGATCGAGTGCAGGAAACATATATGTCCCATTCCCAGTTGTTTTTTATGGGAATTCTAACCTTATTATTGAATAGGCTTTAGAAGATTTTTATAAGGCATATGATTTACGTTATATGTCTCTTTGTTATCACAATGCTATAGGCGCTCATACAGATAGAACAATAGGTGAAGAGCATCGTCCAGAAACACATATTGTACCGAATGTTTTATTGCATATGGTAAAACAACAAGAGGAGAGTTTTATAATAGATGGTGGCTATGGTACAAAGATGGTAGTGCGGTAGGTGATTATGTCCATGTCATGGATGTAGTGAAAGCACATGTGCTTTCACTACATGGTTTATTAGAAGGCTATATAAAATAAACGAAATTTATCATGTAGGCTATGGTGTGGAAACTTCAGAATATGAATTGATTCAAGTGTGTGAGAAAACAACAGGTGAAACGATGAATGCGATATTTAATGATTTTATAAGAGATACGGATCATTCACTTTTTATATTTGGTAAAAAGATATGTACATAATTAGGATGGAAACCAAAGTATAAGGTATTCAATTGATGAAGCCCTTTATTCAGCTTGGAAATGGTATAGTAATCATCCGAACGGTTATGAGAATCAACCACTTTCATATTAAAAAATGTTTAGTTCTTAGATTTTATGTAAGATGCCCATTTTAAAAAATTATGGTTAAGTTATCCTACTAAGGATTGCTTGTGATATATTTAAATAGTTAAATTGTTAAATTGTTATAAAAAGGAGAAATAACCATGAGTTTCAAAATTGTTATAAAAAAAGTTCATTAGTCGCTGCACTTGCTCTTGGTTTAAACGCATTTGCTGCAACGGCAGCAAATGCAGAAACGAATAGAAAAGAAGTTTCACAAAAGCTTGTAAATTCATTGAAAACTTTAAACCTTGATCGCGTGGACTATTTATATGCATATTTACAAAAGACGAGCTTGACTAATCAAGAGCAAGCTTAGGTTAAGGCAAATGCTGCACGAGTGAGTGAACTTCTTTCAAGTGCAGCTGCGCTAGTTCCAGCAGTGATTAGCTCGTAAAGTAGAACAAGCATAATACACCCTATGGAAAAGCGAAAGAAAGTACATAAGCGTAAGTCAAAATGGAGATGGGTAATTATTAGGATTCCCGTTTCTATTATTTTGTTTGGTCTTGGGATTGTTGCCTTTTTCGGTTGGGAGTTAACGAAGCAAATCGTATGGTGAGGTTGTTTATGAAATAACAGATTTCAAAATTACGGGATCGAATGACGAGATGATTATCGTGCCAACTGATTATGAGACGTTGACGTTAAAAACATGTTATCCATTTGAGTATATTGGCGATGCGTCGGATCGTTTTATTGTGTACACGAAGCTTGTATCTAAGCCGGATTTAGAGAGACAATTATTTCTTAAAGAAAGCCCAATTGTCGTTCGTGCAATTGGACTTTTTTAATGTAATACAAAAACAGGAGATATATGGATAAATACATTTGGAACTGATCCTGTTCAGCGTTCATAAAAATATGTAATGAAAAGCTAGTAAATAAATTTAGGAGGTTTTCATCATGGCCATACTTGTAACAGGTGGAGCAGGGTATATTGGTAGTCATACATGTGTGGAATTATTGAATCATGGTTATGAAATTATAGTAGTTGATAATCTTTCTAATAGCTCAGTAGAATCATTAAATCGAGTAAAAGAAATAACAGGAAAACAATTTAAATTCTATAAAGAAGACCTTTTGAATCGAGAAGCAATTGATATGATTTTTAAAGAAAATACGATTGAGGCAGTGATTCATTTCGCTGGCTTCAAAGCGGTGGGTGAATCAGTAGCAATTCCGCTTAAGTATTATCACAACAACATTACAAGTACATTAGTATTATGTGATGTTATGCAGAAGCACAATGTAAAGAAAATGATTTTTAGTTCATCAGCAACGGTGTATGGTATTCCTGAGACATCACCAATTACAGAAGAGTTCCCTTTAAGTGCAACAAATCCATACGGTCAAACAAAGTTGATGATTGAACAAATGTTGCATGATGTAGTTGTAGCTGACTCAGAGTGGAGTATGGCATTACTTCGGTATTTCAATCCATTTGGTGCACATGAAAGTGGACGTATTGGGGAAGATCCAAATGGAATTCCCAATAACTTAATGCCATATGTAACGCAAGTAGCAGTTGGTAAGTTAAAAGAATTAAGTGTATTTGGAAATGACTATCCAACAAAAGATGGTACAGGTGTCCGTGATTATATTCACGTTGTGGATCTTGCGAATGGGCATGTGAAGGCTCTTGAGAAAGTACTGCATACAACAGGAGTAGATGCGTATAATCTTGGTACAGGTACTGGTTATAGTGTGCTAGAGATGGTGCAAGCATTCGAGAAAGTTTCAGGAAAGGCGGTTCCATATAAAATTGCAGAACGCAGACCTGGAGACGTTGCTGTATGTTTTGCAGATGTATCTAAAGCGAAGCGAGAATTAGGATGGGAAGCAAAGCGTGGGATTGAAGAAATGTGTGTAGATTCTTGGAGATGGCAGTCAAATAATAAAAATGGCTATCAAGAGGTACAGTCTATATATGTGAAATAGAGCATATAATTCAACCGGGAAAAGAAAGAGTTATTTCGTTATCTGTTAGGAAAGCAATTTTTGATGTGAAATATTCAGTAGATATATATGGGTGATATCGGAAACTTCGAGCAGAAGTTTCTTTTTTGTTTATAGTGAAAATAGAATATAGCTCCATCGTTATTTGAGCAGTGGGGCCTTATTTATATTAGGGAGTAAAAAGATAAGAGGCTATATGAGAAAATATATGGGTTTTAATTATGAAATAAAGTATAATTTGATGGGTAACTTCACATGTATAATGTGACTTGGTACTTTATTCCTTACAAACCTATAAAGCTGATTCAAGAAAGAAGGTTACACAATGAAGAAAATTCTATTTTGGATACTTGGTATTATTGGCGTTCTTGTCATTGCGGGAGGCGGTTATGCGTATTATCTGTACTCATCCGTTTCGGGGACAATCGATAAAGTGTATACCCCGCTTGAACGTGATCATTCCGAGAAACGATCTACTGATGTGAAGTTAGGAAGTAAACAACCTGTTTCTATTTTATTATTAGGGGCAGATGAGCGCGGAGCAGATAAAGGGCGTTCGGATTCGATTATGTTATTAACGCTAAATCCGAAAGATAGTTCAATGAAAATCGCAAGTATTCCTCGTGATACATATACGGAGATTGTTGGTAAAGGGAAGAAGGATAAAATCAACCATGCGTATGCATTTGGTGGAATTAATATGTCTGTGAAGACGGTTGAAAACTTTTTAGATATTCCAATCGATTATTATATTGAAGTAAATATGGAAGGGTTCCGTGATATTGTAGACGCTGTTGGCGGAGTTGATGTGTATAATGATATCGCGTTCACACTTGAAGGGATGTCATTTGAGAAAGGAAACATTCATTTAAATGGTGAACAAGCCCTGAAGTATACACGTATGCGTAAGCAGGATGCGCGCGGTGATTTCGGTCGTCAAATGCGTCAGCGTCAAGTGCTTGAAGCGGTTATTAGTAAAGGAGCTAACATATCGTCCATTACAAAACTTGGTACGATGTTAGAAGCAGTTGAGAAAAACGTAAAAACAAATTTAACCCAGGATCAAATGTGGGATCTTCAAAGTAATTATAAGTCTGCGATAAATAAGAAAGAGGAAGTTCAAATCCCTGGTGATGGTCACAAGCAAGATGGTATATGGTATTACTTTGTACCAGAGAAGGATCGTCAAGATTTGTCTAATAAATTAAAAGCTCATTTAGAGTTAACAAAATAGCAGTGAGTATAGTAAGAAGCCTAATGATCCTGTGAAATGTATGGGAAATTAGGCTTTTTTGACGTTATGTAAAAATACAATAGGATTTACAAACTACACATTAAATTTACGAAATATTTACATTATTATCCGTAAATGGTATGATGTGTTCAAAAAATGAATGGATGGATGGGGTTATGGAGAGGGGCGCTACACAGCAAGTATTAAATGTATTAGAAGTTATTAATCAAAATCCACAGATGAACCAAAAAAAGATTGCAGAGCACTGCAATATATCTGTTGGTAAAGTAAATTATATTATGAATGATTTGGCAAAGAATCAATATATTTATAGCGAGAAGTTAGGAAAGCACATGAATTATTATTTGTATAAGAAAGGCTTTGAATATATGCGCCAGGAGTTAGTGGCGTACCAAGGGAAGAAGATTAGAGTTCATCATAAAGAGGGAAAGAAGGTTACGCAAGCTGTTGTTCTTGCGGCTGGGAAGCGCCATGATTTTGGGAAGCCATCTGGTTTATTAACGGTTGGGGAAAAGCTGTTGCTAGATCGTAGTTTAGAAATTCTTGAAAATAATGGGATTGAAAAGATTGTAGTGGTAGTTGGCTATAAGAAGGAGCAGTTTGAAGGTTGGTCAGGCCGTTATAATGTGCATTTTGTGGAAAATCCGAAGTATAAGTGGACGGGATCAATGGCATCACTAGCGGAGGTTCAAGAGCTTATTACAGATGATTTCTTATTAATTGAAGATGATATTTTAATCGAAGAGAAGGCTCTTATTAAAGTGTTACATCATCCAGAACCGGACTGTGTGTTGATTACAAATGAGAGTGGATCTGGTGATGAAGCGTTTGTTGAGCTCCAGGATGGCTATCTTTATAAAATTTCAAAAGATATTCATCAGTTAAATCGTATTGATGGTGAGATGGTTGGGATTTCTAAAATCTCGTATGAAGTGTTCATGAACATGTTAGCAACATTCCGTCATAATCAAAATCCATATGTGAACTATGAATATTTACTTCTTGATGCGGCAAGGTTGTATGACGTCGGTTATGCAAAGTTATCGGATGTTGTATGGGCAGAGATTGATACAACGAAGCAGTATGAAGTTGTGAAAAATAAAATATATCCTCGTTTAGTGAAGAAAGAAGCAGAGTTTAAAGAAAGACAAATTAAAAGATATGTTTTAGAGGCGCTTTCTATTTCAGAAGAGCAAGTTACGAATATTCAGTCATTTGGTGGTATGACGAATACGAATTTCAAAGTAATGGCAGGCGGAAAGGAATATGTATTACGTATTCCAGGAAGCGGTACGGAAGACATGATTAGCCGCCGTGATGAAATGGAAACGGCTAATTTAGCAAGCGATTTAGGGATCGATGCGGAACTTTTATACTTTAATGCAGAAACAGGTGTGAAGTTAGCGAAACTTATTCCAAACGCAGAAACATTAAATCCAAAAACGGCAAAACGCAGTGACAATATGATATTAACAGCAAATATATTAAAGAAATTACACAGTTCGGATATCGTGATGAATAACGTTTTTAATGTATTTGAAAAAGTCGAGCATTATGAAGGGTTATTAAATAAAGTAAACGGTTCTAACTTCGATGATTATGTCGAAGTGAAGAGCAAAATAATGCAATTAAAGGATATGTATGAGGCGATGGATGTTACGCTCGCGCCTTGTCATAATGATACCGTTCCTGAAAACTTTGTTAAGAGCGGCGAAGACAAAGTGTATTTAATTGATTGGGAATATGGGGGCATGAACGATCCGATGTGGGATATCGCCGCACATAGCTTAGAATGTGATTTTTCTTTAGAGGATGAGGAACTGTTTTTAAGTTATTATTTTAATGGATCAGTAGAAGAGTCTTATAAAGAAAGAATATTGATGAATAAGATTTTCCAAGATTTCTTATGGAGTATTTGGACGAAGATTAAAGAAAGTACAGGCAGTGATTTTGGAACATATGGAATAGATCGCTATCATCGTGCGAAGAAAAACTTACAGCTCTTTTTAGCGTTAGCGTGTGAGGTATGAAAATGAGAGAAAAGCAAAGTACAGGCATATTGTATGGAGTTTTTTCTGGTTTTGCTTGGGCTGTAGATACGGTATTGATTGGGATTATCTTATCTTCACAACTTATGTTAGCAACAGAACAAGTTGTGTTGCTTGCGCCGCTTGTGAGTACATTTTTGCATGACTTTATGTCAGCGTTATGGATGATGATATATATGGCGATAAAAGGGCAGCTGGGAACGGTTTTTTCTAAGCTGAAAACGAGAAGTGGACGGTTCGTTATGTTAGGAGCACTTATGGGCGGGCCGGTTGGTATGACGTTTTATGTACTAGCTGTAAAATATATCGGGGCTTCTTATACAGCTGCGATTTCAGCGGTATATCCAGCGGTTGGTGCACTTTTTGCATTCTTGTTTTTGAAGGATCGCCTTCGCCCCTGGAATTGGTTTGGGCTTATTATTAGTATTACATTTATTATCATCCTTGGATTTACAGGGGACGGATTTGCGACTGAAAACTATATGTTAGGATTTATTTTCGTCCTGATTTGTATCGTTGGCTGGGGGTTAGAGTGTGTAATCTGTGCGTACGGTATGAAAGATGAAGAAGTATCCCCTGAAGAGGCCTTGCAAATTCGTCAGCTTGTTTCAGCGGTCACATATGGACTTGTGATTTTACCTGTAGCGAGCGGACATTTCTTAACAAGAGAAGTTGTGATGAGCAGTGAGTTTATTTTAATCATTGTGATTGCATTAGTTGGAACAGCTTCTTATGTATTCTACTATAAGGCAATTCATGAAATTGGACCAACAAAAGCAATGGCGCTTAACATTACGTATTCTGCATGGGCGGTTGTCATTTCTATGTTAGTATTAGGGTCACCTTTTTCATGGAAGTTAATTATTTGTTGTGTTGCGATTCTTATAGGCGCAATTTTAACGGTTGCAGATATAAATGAATTTATGAAAGCGAAAAAATATAGAGGTGAAGTAACGTGAGAGCGATTTTATTAGCAGCAGGTATGGGAACACGTTTACGCCCATTAACGTTAACGACTCCCAAATCATTAGTAGAGGTAAACGGCAAGCCGATGTTAGAGCGTCAAATTGAATACTTACAAGAAATCGGCGTCCAAGAAATTATTGTCGTTACAGGTTACTTAGCAGAGAAATTCGACTATCTTGCCCATAAGTATAATGTGAAGCTTGTGCACAATGACAAGTATGATGTATATAACAATATTTATACAATGTATGTAGTTCGTGAATATTTACAAGAGGCATATGTAATGGATGCGGATGTTTATTTACACCGTAATATTTTTATAGAGAACCCAGCGTCATCTTTATATTTTAGTGCGAAGAAAGAAGATTTCCGTAATGAATGGATTATTAAGTATGATGAAAATCGTAAAGTATATGATATTGAAATTGGTGACGGTGATGATGATTACATCTTATGTGGTATTTCCTATTGGTCAAAAGAAGATGGTGTCCATATTGTGAAAAAACTAGAAGAAGCAGTAGATCAGGAAAATTTCAGTGAACTGTACTGGGACAATATTGTAAAAGATAACATTCAAGATTTAAATGTTCATTTGTACGAAATCGATAGCAATGATAGTTTTGAAATTGATTCTGTAGAGGATTTACAGAAGGTAGAAGAAAAGCTCGCTGTTTTAGCCAAATAGTAGTGGTATACAATAGTTGGAATTTCTTCTTGCTATATAAAATAAGAGTAGCTAAGCTAGATTTATAGAGTTAAAAAAATGAAAAGTTGGGTGGAAAATATGGTATCTATTTTAGTTTGTGGCGGAGCTGGTTATATTGGTTCTCACGCGGTGAAAAAGTTAGTTGATGAGGAACAATCTGTAATCGTAATTGATAACTTGCAAACAGGTCATGAAGATGCAATTACAGAAGGCGTGAAGTTTTATAAGGGTGATCTTCGTGATAAAGATTTCTTAAGAGACGTTTTTAAGCAAGAAACAATTGACGCAGTGATGCATTTTGCAGCGGATTCTTTAGTCGGTGTAAGTATGGAAAAGCCGCTACAATATTATAATAACAACGTATATGGTGCACTATGTTTACTAGAGGTAATGGAAGAATTTAAGATTGATAAGTTTATCTTCTCATCAACTGCCGCAACATATGGCGATGTAGATGTTGAGTTAATTTCAGAAGAAACACCAACAAACCCTACGAACACATATGGAGAAACAAAATTAGCGATTGAAAAAATGTTGCATTGGTATAGCCAAGCTTCTCATTTGAAATATAAGGTCTTTAGATACTTTAATGTAGCTGGTGCAACGCCAAGTGGTATGATTGGTGAGGATCATCGTCCTGAAACGCATTTAATTCCGCTTGTATTGCAAGTTGCTTTAGGGCAACGTGAGAAAATCATGATGTTTGGTGATGATTACAATACACCAGATGGTACATGTATTCGTGATTATATTCATGTGGATGATTTAGTAGCTGCTCATTTCCTTGGACTTCAGGATTTACAAAATGGCGGGGACAGCGACTTTTATAACTTAGGGAACGGTAACGGATTTAGTGTAAAAGAAATTGTTGAAGCAGTTCGCGAAGTAACAAAGCATGAAATTCCAGCGGAAGTTGCGCCAAGAAGAGCTGGAGACCCAGCGCGCCTTGTTGCATCTTCTCAAAAAGCAAAGGAAAAATTAGGATGGAATCCGCAATATATAGATATGAAAACAATTATTGAGCATGCGTGGAATTGGCATCAAAGTAAGCCGAATGGGTATGCAAAGTAAAATAATAAAAAAGAGTGTATTGTCGTTCAACATATGTTCGATAGTGCACTCTTTTTTTGTATAGGATATTTGCTATACTAAAATGTACTGCGAAAGGAGGAGAATCATGAAAATACTCGTAGTCGATGATGAATCGAGCATTCGCAATTTAATTCGTATGCAGCTAGAGATGGAAGGATATGAAGTACTAACTGCAGCTGATGGAAAAGAGGCTTTGCAAAGATGGGACGAGCAGCCCGATGTATTGATTTTAGATGTGATGCTTCCAGATACGGATGGTTATGAGCTGCTTCGGCTCTTTAGGGAGAAGGACCGAGATATTCCAGTACTTATGTTAACGGCGAAGAGCCAGATGAATGATAAGCTGCTCGGACTGCAGCTTGGTGCTGATGATTATGTAACGAAGCCATTCAATTATGCAGAACTGATTCTTCGGGTAAAGAATATGGCACGGCGCACGACGAAGAAAGAAACTTTGCAACGATATGAAATGATCCGTGCTGGTGAATTGGTTATTTATCCGAAGGAACGGAAAGTACATGTCAATGGAGAAGAAATTGATTTAACGTATCGTGAGTTCAATTTATGTCAGCTATTTGCTTCACATCCGCATCGCGTGTTTATGCGTGATGAGCTATTGGAGAAAGTGTGGGGCTTTGAGTATAGCGGAAATACGAGAGCAGTTGATATTATGGTGCAGCGCCTTCGGAAGAAGCTTGGAGCAAGCGGAGAACATATTAAGACAATTTATGGCGTCGGCTATAAGTTAGATTGTTAAAAGGTGATAAGATGTCGTTAAAACGAAATATGGTACTTGGTATAGTAGGGTTATTGATTCCAATTTTGTTTCTTCTTTATACGGTTGTTTACATTGCATTAGAAAAGAATATGTATCATAATGCGGCAGGTTCTTTAGAGAAATTAAGTGTAGAAGCGCAAATTTACACGATGAACTATTTAGAGAAGGAAGAAGAAGTGGAGACGCTAGGACCGAATTCGCTTTTGATTGCTTCTTATTTAGCAAAGCGGATGGATGTCCGTGTGCAGATGATTGGGAAGAATGGAGACGTCGTTGCGGATACAGAGAAAGGAGCTTTGCTTCATAAGAATATAGATATTGACCAGTCGTTACGAGGAAAGAAGGCATATGTATTTGAAAATGGTGACCCAGCACCACTTCTTTTATTTTCGAGTCCCGTTTATCATGGAAGCGATGTTATTGGGGCAATTCGCTTTATTAACGAATTACAAGATGAGAAAGAAGTTTTAACGAATGTGAGCTGGACATTTCTCATTACATCGATTTGTTTAGTAGCCGGCGGCATTTTCTTTGCGATTCGTTTAGCGAAATCTCTTCATAAGCCAATTGATCAGTTAAGACAAATGGCAAAGCGGCTTGCAAATGGGGATTATAAAAGTAAAATTGAGCTAAATGAATATGTAGAAATCGCCCAGTTATCAGCGTCTTTCAATGCGATGGCTGATGCAATTGAACTTCATATGACGCAGCTAAAGGAAGAGAAAGAGAAGCAGAAGGATTTCTTAGACCGAATTACGCATGAGCTGAAAACACCGCTTACTGCAATTATCGGATATGTAGATTTAATTCCAAAATTGCAATCTGCGCGAGATGTAGAAGAAAGCCTTCATTATGTTTCGATTGAAAGTCAGCGTCTATTATCACTCGTTGAGGAGTTGCTACAATCTTCAAAGTATGGGACGAGTACGTTTGAAGTCTCTCCGACGATTGTAAATATAAAACAAGTTGCGGAAGAAGCAATTTCGATTGTGAAGCCTCGTCTTCAGCAATATGAAATAGAAGTTATAAATGAATTATCTGAAGTGAATGTAGTTGCTGATTTTGATAAGACGAAGCAAATTTTCTTGAATGTGTTTGATAATGCGATTAAATATAGTGATGCTACGAAAATGAGGATAAATGTCGCGAAAAATGAACATGAAGCGAAAATTCTTATCCATGATGATGGAATTGGTATAGATGAAGCGATACTTGCAGAATGGAATCGTTCTCCAAAAGGGAAAGTACTCTCCTCTAGTTATGGAAATGGATATGGTTTGTTCATTTGTCAGGAGATTATGAACAAGCAGGGCGGAAGTATGCGAATTGAAAGTAGTGAGGAAATGGGAACGCTGGTAGTTATCACATTGTTATTACCAAGGTACATGGAAGGTATAAAAAAATTGAAAGCGATTAAATGATACATTTATGAAACAATTATGCGGTATTTTCGAAACAACGTTTTTTTATTGTGGAGGTAGGCAGAAATGAAAAGGCTATCATTTCAAATTCTCTTGTTTGTCTGTTGTACGATTGCGGCTCTTATCTTGTTTTATGTTATAGAAAAGCAATTGTATAACCGCGTTACAACCCTAGATGACAAGCAGGCTGTTTTAGAAAGAGCAAGTGAATCTCTTCCTACTGAAGTGAAGGTAAGACATGAGAAGTGGGGAGAAGTAGTTGTAACAGATGAAGTTCGTCTACATGCGATTGTTTCATTCTTTGACCGAATTCGAATGAAGCAAACTGAAGCGAAGATCCACGAACAAGTATTTACTGGAGAAGTAACGTACTTGAATGGACATAGGCGTACTTTTGCAGTAGGTGACTTGTTCCAGTACGAGGCAAATGTATATGGGAAGAAGGGGACAGATCCTATGATTTCTGCATTCCAAACATATTTGCTGGGCCTATATTATACGCCAGAGCGTATTAGCGATTTCTTTGCATCAGCAAAAGAGGTTGTCTTGCGAGAAGGTGATGTAGTGCGTACTACGAATCTTACGCCAATACTTGATTCGATTCGGCAAGCAAAGCAAATTACGGACTATGGAGAGATCCAGAAATTGCTGCAATCGCAGAAGAATCCAATCGCTTATATTACTGCTTATCAAAATGGTAAACATGTAAAGAATGAACGTGAGGATATATTAACGATTTCTGTATATCCTTCTTACTTTGTCGTGCAATACCTTGGCGATAATAATGGGAATGTGATGTATATGAAAGGCTCCCTAGCAAATCTATTTGTAAAGGAGAATGTTTCATGAGAAAGATAGCCTTTTTCTTCTTTTTGCTAGTAATTGGAGGAGCGATGTCTAGTTGCTCTCGAGATACTACCTCTATCAAATATAGTAAAAATGGTCTTCCAAATTTAAAAGATCGCCATCTAGTTGCGTATGTAGCAGCGCGTGAAGAAGTCGGTGAAGCACTTCTATCATCGTTTTGTAAACCGCGCGGGTGTACGTATGAATTTATTCGCCTCTCTACGGAGGAGCTTCTTAGAAGAGTTGAAGAAGAAGCGGGAAATCCAAAAGCCGATATTATCATTGGCGGTACATTGGATGCGCATCAAATGATGAAGCAAAAAAATCTATCTATTCCTGTTATAAGTCAGCATGCAAGTAGCATTTCAAAAGCCGTTAAAGATCAGGATGGCTTTTGGCATGGCTATGAAGTAGAGCAGCTTGCCATCGCGATTAATAAAGAGCGATGGAATAAGGAAATAGCGCCGCTGGGGCTTTCCTATCCGTCAGAGTGGAAAGATTTATTACATCCTGCGTATGCTGGAAAGATTATCATGCCTGATCCGAATGTTTCAGGAACAGCATATACGTTGTTCCAATCACTTGTTGATACATTTGGTGAAGAAGAGGCTGATCATTATGTAAAGGAGCTTGCGAGGCAGGTAGCGGAGGTAACGGTGAATGGTTACATGCCCGTAGAATATGTTGCAAGTGGTGAATACATGATCGGAATTAATTTTATGGGAGATCAACGGATGCTTCAAAAACAAGGCTTTCCGATTTTAAGTAACGTGCCTGAGCAAACAGGGTTATCTGTCAATGCGATTTCTAAACTGAGACATGCACCGAGTGGTATTATAGCGGATTTATTTATTGATTATTGTTTATCAGAAGAAGCGGGGCACATTTTAGAAAAGGTTTCGTTTGGCGTACCAACGATGCTTGCGAAGAATCAGAAAGAAATAGAAGGTCAGCCTGTTAGAAGAACGAGCAAAAACGTATCAGATGGTAGAGTAATCGAGATATGGAATAGACAACGTCTCTCTCAAAAGTGAGAAAAGGAGAAGAGATGATATGTTTAATTGGCTTAAGCCTGCACCAGCAATAGAGCGTTTGCCAGCGAATATGATTGACAAAGTATACACACTACTACGGATTCGCGTGTTACTGGGAATTTCGGTTGGGTATGCAGCGTATTATTTAGTTCGTAGTAACTTTACGTTATCTAGTACGTACTTAATGAAAGAATATGGTTTTAGTGCAACGGAATATGGTTTATTAGGTTCCGTTACGGCGATTGTGTATGGACTAAGTAAGTTCTTTATGGGAAATTTATCAGATAAAGCGTATGCTCAGCGGTTTATTGCGGTTGGTTTATTCTTATCGGCAATTATAAATATTTGTTTTGGTTTTGCATCTTCATTTGGAATGATTTTAACATTATTAGTTTTTAATAATATTTTTCAAGGGATGGGGGCACCGCCTTGTAGTACCGTAATGACAAAGTGGTTCTCGAAGAAAGAGCGCGGTACAAAAACAGGACTTTGGAATATTTCGCATAATGTTGGTGCGATGCTTGTAGCACCACTTGTTGGAATTGGTATTGGTATTTTCGGTGAAAGTCATTGGCAAGCCGGCGTGTTTATCTTCCCTGCGATCATTGCAATGGTCATTTCAGTTCTTATGTGGGTGAATGCGAAGGATACACCAGAATCTGTCGGTCTTCCACCAATTGAAGAATATCGTAATGACTATGAAGGTCTTGAGAAGGCAGACAATGCCAACAAAATGTCACCAAAAGAAATTTTGATGAAATATGTAGTGAAAAATAAATTTATTTGGTATTTATGTATTGCGAACGCATTTGTATATTTAATTCGTTTCGGTGTTATTAACTGGGTACCGATTTATTTAACAACGGTTAAAGGATTTACAAAAACAGAAGCGCATGCAGCATATTCAATTTTTGAAGCAATGGCAATTCCAAGTTCATTAATCGTAGGTCTGCTAAGTGATAAGTTATTTAAAGGAAAACGTATGCCACTATGTGTATTTAGTATGGTTGGTGTTGTTATCGGAACGCTAGTATACTGGCAAGCATCGAATATACTTGTTGTGAGTGCGGCAGTTTCGATTATTGGTTGTTTAATTTACGTACCACAATTTTTAATTGGTTTAAGTGCAATGGAATTAGTACCAAAATTCGCAGTAGGTACAACAGTTGGTATGTGTGGCCTGTTCGGCTATTTAGGAGGAAGCCTTGTTGCAAACGCAGCGATCGGTGTTATCGTTGATCGCTCTGGTTGGGACGGCTGTTTCATTCTATTATTAGCGGGTGGTATTTTATCTACTGTATTCTTATTTATCGTTCAATTTGGTCATGAGAGAAAAGGCCCTGAGAGCAAAATTGCATAATCGTTTATGTAAGGAAGCTGTCCAAAAGCACTACTTTTGGGCAGCTCTTTTTATGTGCATCTTGTCAGTGAAGATTTATATAAAGTGAAATTATATTATATATAGAAAATTAACATCCATTTTACAATATCTTCAAAAACGAATGTTAAAATTTACTAGAAGTTAGCAAGACAAATTATTATGTATAAAGGAGATGCTGAAATGTGGGGATTTTTGTATCAGAGGTAGAGAAATTTTTATTTTGTTCAGCAACTGTTACACAGCGAGATTGTACATTTGATTTTGTCGTTCGTAGTACACCGATCGGGATTGCGATTTGTTTAGTTGAAGATTATGAAGTAGAGTGGCTTCCGATGAAAGTAGAAACATATTTGGAAGTGAACGGAAGCATGTTTCCAGATGAAGAGGAAAAAGATGAATTTCGTAAACAGTTAAATAGTGAAACGGGCTGGATGTTGGACATGCAAGGTGATAACCCGGAAGGCATTGTGCAAAGAGCGATGCGCACAGATGAATATGAAGCGTTTCAAACGGTAGAAAAGAATATTCCGCGTGAGATGAGAAAAGACGTGACAACTCTTCCGTTTGAGTATGACTTGGATGAAGAGAAACCGAGTTCTTGGAGAAAATGTCCAAACCGCCTGATGTAAGGCGGTTTTCTTTAGGTTCCTTAAAACTTTCTTAAAAGATAAATCGTTATATTTCTAAACATTTGTATTTTTGTTACAATATAAGTGTTGATGTAAAACTTTGTAAAGAAATCGTAATAATGTAAAAATATATAAATTCATTTTGATATTTCAATATGTAAGTCGTATTGACCTGCACTTATTTTCTCTGTCTATTTTTACTTGGATTTATATCGCTATCGTTTTCTGAAAGTTTTACATAATTAAATAACCACTATATTAAGATATAAAAGGAGAGAGGATATGTTACCAAATACCGTTCGTACTCCAAATAAAAAGAAGAAATGGATTATCATCGGAGTTATTGCACTAATTGTCGTCGTTGCAGCCGTCAATATTTTTGTTATGCAAGGAAAGAAAAAGGGCGCGGCTGAGGGAGATGCTGTTAGCTTTGAGAAAGTAACAGAACGTTCACTTAACAATACGAAGTTGATTTCTGGACAAGTAAAACCTGGAAATATTGAGAGCTTCTACGCAGATCCGACAAAAGGAAAAGTAAAAGATATTGCAGTAAAAGAAGGACAGGAAGTAGAAAAGGGCACGAAATTATTCTCTTATGATAATGAAGAAATCAATTTACAACTGAAACAAGCTGAGCTTGAGCAAAAAATGGCTACTATGCGCTACGATCAGGCACAAAAGAAAATAGATTCATTAAAGAAAGATATTAAGAAGGCAAAAGATAGTGGCGCGGGGAAAGAAGTAACAGATCAGTTAGAAGAGCAAGTAAGTGAATTAGAAATACAGCAAAAAACAAGTGATCTAGAGAAAGAAAAAGGCCAATTACAATCACAAGAGTTAAAGAAAAAGCAAGGTGAACTCACAATTTATAGTAATTTTGCTGGCGTTGTCCAAAAGCTAGATAAAGATGCAGCACAAAACTCAGCGCAAGCGATGGGCGGACAAGGAAAATCATTTCTACAAATTGCATCTAAAGA